>JAUHVN010000418.1 GCA_030425055.1 Actinomycetes bacterium
GCCGTCGATGCCCTCATCCGTGGGCTCGGGGGTCGAACCGCCCGAGCTGCAGCCGGCCAGCAGGGCGGCGGTCGCGAAGAGGGCGACCCCGCCGACGATGTGCTTGCGCATGGTGTTCCTTCCAGGAAGTGGTCGCGTCGCTGCGGATCCTGTGGATCGCGTCGTCACGACCGGTGGTTGTGGTGCCCGGGATGGGGTGGTGCCGTGGAACTCGAGCGCCTCAGGTCGAACGGTATCCCGGAGTCGTTCGCGAGGCTAGGGATTGACGTCGGCGGGACGATCACCTCCCTGGACGCTCGGCGTCGCTGTGCGGAGCACGGCGATGCCGCCGGCTTCCACGTCGTGTTCACCGTCGACCGTCGCTCCGCTGAGCAGCTCGACGCCGTCGGCGGCCAAGCGTGCGGAGGTGTCGCGGTGGTTGATCGCGATGAGGTAGTCGGCGTCGGCGCCGCGGCGGCGCACGACCTCGAGACCCGCCGGGTGGTCCGGCGCCTCGACGCCCGCGTCGCGGTACGCCTCGGCGAGCAGCGCTCGGACGCCGTCGGCCTCCAGGCGCGTGCTGACGTACCACCCCGTGCCGGCGCCGTGCCGGTTGCGGGTGATCGCCGCGCCGCCCTCGCCGGGACCGTCCGCGTAGCGGGCGATCACCTCGGCGGTGGTGACGACCACGTCCTCCTGCCACGCGCGGGACGAGACCTCGGACCCGCCCCAGGTCAGACGCGCGCTGTCTCCTTCGCGCAGCGGGAGGAACTCCTCCACGCGAACGCCGAGCGCGGGCTCGAGGGGCGCGGCGAAGCCGCCCTCGTGCACGGCGTCGTTCTCGTCGACGATCGCCGAGAAGAACGAGACGACCAACGTGCCGCCGGACTCGACGTAGCGGTTGAGGTTGTCGGCGTCCGCGGTGCTGAGCAGATACTGCGCGGGCGCGATGACGAGCCGGTAGCCCGACAGGTCGTGCCCGGGCAGCGCGAAGTCGACCGTGACGTTGTCGCGCCAGAGCTGCTCGTAGAAGCAGCGGATCTGAGCGGCGTGGGTCACGTCGACCGACGGCCGCCACTCGAGATCCTGCGCCCAGAACGACTCGAAGTCCCACAGGATCGCCACGTCGGCCACCACGCGGGAGCCGGTGATCTCGTCGAGGCGGTCGAGCTTGCCTCCGAGGTCGACGACTTCGCGCCACACGCGCGACGACGTTCCGGCGTGGGGGAGCATCGCCGAGTGGAACTTCTCGGCTCCGGAGCGCGAGGCGCGCCACTGGAAGAACAGCACCGCGTCGGCGCCGCGCGCGACGTGCGTGAGCGAGTTGCGGGCCATCTCGCCCGGGCGCTTGGCGACGTTGCGCGGCTGCCAGTTGACGGCCGAGGTGGAGTGCTCCATGAGGATCCACGGTGCGCCGCCGCCCACCGAGCGGGTGAGGTCGGCGGCGATCGCGAGGCCGATCTCGCCCTCGGGGTCGGCGGCCCACAGGTAGTGGTCGTCGGCGACGACGTCGACCTCGCGCGCCCAGGCCCACATGTCGGTGGTCCAGCTCTGGTTGGCCATGAAGTTCGTCGTGATCGGCTGCCCGGCGTGCGCACGGATGGCGTCGCGCTCGGCGATGAAGCACTGGAGGAGCTGGTGATCGGTGAAGCGGTGGAAGTCGAGGCGCTGCGCGGGGTTGACGACGCTCGGCGCGGCGGCGGGTGCTCCCACGTGGTCCCACTCGCCGTAGTGCTGACCCCAGAAGGCGGTGCCCCACGCGGCGTTGAGCGCGTCGAGCGTGCCGTAGCGTTCGCGCAGCCAGCCGCGCCACGCCTGCACAGACTGCTCGGAGTAGTCCTCGCCGACCGGCACGCCGTACTCGTTGTGCACGTGCCACAGCACGACCGCCGGATGATCGCCGTAGCGACGGGCGAGTTCGGTCGCGATGCGCACGATGGCCGCGCGGTAGGCGGGCGACGAGTGCGATGCCATGCCGCGGGCGCCGAAGCCCATCACGGTTCCGTCGCGGTCGATCACGCGGGCATCCGGATGCCGCGCGAAGAACCACGCCGGCGGCGACGCGGTCGGCGTGCCGAGGTCGACGCGGATGCCGTTCGCGTGCAGGAGGTCGAGCAGGTCGTCGAGCCAGCCGAAGTCGAAGACGCCCTCGGAGGTCTCCAGCAGCGCCCACGAGAAGATGCCGACGGTCACCAGGTCGACCCCGGCCTCCTGCATCAGCCGGACGTCCTCGTCCCACACCTCGCGCGGCCACTGCTCGGGGGTGTAGTCGCCGCCGTACGCGATGCCCGAGATATCGGGCCACATGCGGGGGGCGGGATTCATGCACACTCCATCGGGGCGGTCGTACGGTTCCTACGCAGACTGGGACCGGTCACAGTCTGACTCACGGGATGCCGGTATGCCACCGGGGCGGCGAAGCGTTACCCAACTGTGACCGGTCCCA
>JAUHVN010000419.1 GCA_030425055.1 Actinomycetes bacterium
CGTCTACAGCATGCCGAATCCGCTCGTCTGGTACGCCGCGGTGGCCGCAGTGCTGTGGCTGTGCTGGCGGTTCGCGATCGCGCGCGACTGGCGGATCGCGTTCGCGCTCACCGGAGTGGCTCTCACGTACGTGCCGTGGCTGCTGTACCCCGAGCGCACGATCTTCCAGTTCTACACGGTCGTGATCCTGCCGTTCCTCATGCTGTCCCTCGCGTTCGCGCTGCGCGACATCGCGGGCCCACCGGGGGCGGATGCCTATCGGCGGGCGACGGGCCAGCGCCTCGTGATCGTGTTCCTCGGCGTCGCGCTGCTGGTCGCCGCGTTCTGGTACCCGGTGGTGACCGGCATGCCGGTGCCCGAGTGGTTCTACCGCATGCACAACTGGATGCCCGGCTGGGTCTGAGTCAGTCCCGCAGCGCCTCGGGGTCGGTCACCGGCAGGTCGCACACGAAGTCGCGGCAGTCGTAGGCCGCCGCGCTGCCGTCGCGCAGGTCCTTGGCCTCGAGCAGGGCGAAACCGGCATCCTGCCACGCGCGCGCCTGAGCCGGCGTGACGACCAGGACCAGGTCGGCGGCGCGGGTGCGCGCCGCCTCGGCGAGCGGATGCCGCGCATCGGGCGCGACCACGACGAGCTGCCGCGGCGGCACGGCGGCACGGGCGGCGACACCGAGCAGCGCACCGTACGCGAGGGGCTGCGTCACGGCGGTCGCCCCGTGCGCGCGCAGCACGCGCTCGGCGACGGCGCGGAACCGGTCGCCGGCCCCGAGCTCCCACAGCGCCAGCGCCGCGCCCGCGATCGAGGACGGACCCGAGGGCTCGTCGCCGTCGGACGCGGCGTCGACCGCGGCGATGCGCTGCTCGCGCAGCACCGGGTCTCCTCCGCCGGGCACGGTCGGCGGGCCGTCGTCCGGCGTGCACGCGAGCACGAGGTCGCGCGCGGCGCCCGCGTAGGCCACCTCTCCCGTCGCGATCGCGAGGGCGAGGAGTCCGTCCGCGAGCTGTCCGTAGTCGGCGAGCGTCGCGGTCGCGCGCGACGCGATCTCGTCGAGCGATGCGCGCACGAGAAGCCCGTCGTCGTCGACGTTGGTCTCGAGCACCGCATCGGCCGCCCGGCGCGCGGCCTGCTCGGCGCGGTCGGCGCCGGCGCGGGCCGACGCGCGCGCCAGCGCGGCGATCGCAAGACCGTTCCAGCCGGTAACGACCTTGCCGTCGACGGTCGGCGGCTCGAGCTCGGCCCTGGCGTCGGCATCCCGCGCGTAGTAGCCGCCCTCGCTGCGGGTGCCGTCGATCGTGGACTCCGAGTCCTGTGCGGCCCCGAACCCGCCGGCGGGCTGCTGCAGCACATCGACGAGGAATCCGACGATGCCGTCGGCGGTCGCGGTGTCGCCTGCGTCGAGGGCGGCGTCGAGCAGCTGCGCGTTGTCGGTCAGCATCCGCTCGTAGTGGGGCACCGTCCAGTCGGGACGGGTGGCGTACCGGAAGAATCCGCCTTCGACGCCGTCGCGCAACGGCGAGGCCGCCATGACGGAGAGCGCGCGATCGGCGACCGCCGCGGCGTCGGGCGCGCGATCACGCACGAGGCGACTCTGCAGGAACCGCACCGCCGTCGCGACCGGGAACTTCGGGCCGCCGCCGTCGCCGAAGCCGCCGTGTCGCGGATCTTCGCGGGCCGCGAGCGTGCGAGCCGCACCCACGACGGCATCGGCGTCGGGGATCGCGCCGTCTGCGTGCGACGCGGCGGCGAGTGTCTCCTGCAGCGCCGACACCACGGCGTCGCCGGTGGCGGTCACCTCATCCCGACGCTCGCGCCACGCCTCGGCGACGGCGGCGAGCACCTGGCCGAAGCCGGGAACGCCGGAGCGGGGCTCGGGCGGGAAGTACGTGCCCGCGTAGAAGGGTCGCCCCTCCGGCGTCGTGAAGACCGTCAGCGGCCAGCCCAGGTTCGGCGTGAACGCCGCGGCGGCGTTGAGGTAGGCGGCATCCACCTCGGGATGCTCTTCGCGATCGACCTTCACCGACACGAAGCCGCCCGCCAGCACCGCCGCGATCGTGTCGTCCTCGAACGATTCCCGCGCCATCACGTGGCACCAGTGGCACGTCGAGTAGCCGATCGACACCATCACGGGCACGTCGCGTCGGCGCGCCTCGGCGAACGCCTCCTCGCCCCACGGATGCCACGGCACCGGATTGCCCGCGTGGGCACGCAGGTACGGGCTGCGCGAACCGTCGAGGCGCGAGGGCATGGGCTCGGCTCAGTTCACCTCGTCGGGGTGGGCGCTCACGCGCCCCGAGCCGTCGCCCGGGTCGAGCGCGTCGACCGCCGCGATCTCGTCGGCGGTGAGGGTGAAGTCGAACACATCGAGGTTCTCGGCGAGACGCTCGCGACGCACCGACTTCGGGAAGACGATGTTCCCCTTGTCGAGG
>JAUHVN010000420.1 GCA_030425055.1 Actinomycetes bacterium
ACCCCGCCCCCGTGTTCGACGGCGACATCGACGGCTTCATCGCCGCCGGCATCCGCTGGCGCAAGCGCCGCGACGACGAGGACTGACCCGACGGATGCCTCGCGCCCGGGTGTCGCACATCGCGGTGACAGGGTGCGCGCTTAGGCTCGACTCGCCATGATCCGTTTCGAGAACGTCACGAAGCGCTACCGCGGCACCGCCAATCCCGCTCTCGCCGGTGTGGACTTCGAGGTGCAACGCGGCGAGTTCGTGTTCCTGGTCGGCGCATCGGGTTCGGGCAAGTCGTCGTGCCTGCGGCTGATCCTGCGCGAAGAGACCCCGACCGACGGGCGCGTGCTCGTGCTCGGCCGCGACCTGCGCACGCTGTCGAACCGCAAGGTGCCGTTCTTCCGGCGGCACGTCGGGGCGGTGTTCCAGGACTTCCGGCTGCTGCCGGCCAAGACCGTGTTCCAGAACGTCGCGTTCACGCTGCAGGTGATCGGCTCGTCGCGCGGCTTCGTGCAGCAGGCCGTGCCCGAGGTGCTCGCGCTGGTCGGACTCAGCGGCAAAGAGAAGCGGATGCCGCACGAGCTGTCGGGCGGCGAGCAGCAGCGCGTCGCGATCGCGCGTGCCCTGGTCAACCGGCCGCAGGTGCTGCTGGCCGATGAGCCCACCGGAAACCTCGACCCCGCGACCTCGGTCGACATCATGCAGCTGCTGGCGCGCATCAACGCCGGCGGCACGACCGTGGTGATGGCGACCCACGAGGCCGGCTTCGTCGACCAGATGCAGCGACGCGTCATCGAGCTCAAGCACGGTGAGATCGTGCGCGACGAGCGCCATGGCGGCTACGGCGACCGGTCGGGCCTGCCGAGCCTCGCGCCGATGCCCGAGCGCGGTGCGGCGGCCGTCGCGGCGCTCACGGCCGTGCTCGAGATGCAGCGCGAGGCGGCTGCAGCAGCCGGTGTGTCGATCGACGACGAGAGCGATCCGATCGTCGTCGACGACCTGGCGAGCGACCCCGATCCCGAGCCGGACGAGTTCGAGGAAGTCGAGGTCGACCCGAGCGAAGTCGAGGCGGCTGAGCCCGCTGCGGATGCGGCATCCGCTGCGCAACCTGGCGCCGACGCGTCGGAGGCGGCGCCCGAGAACGCGACGACCGCCGAGCCCGCTGAGGCCGCGCCTGCTCAGGCCGCAGCCGCGAAGCCGGCGGCGGCGAAGGCCGCTGCCGCGAAGAAACCGGCCTCTAAGCCCGCGCCCGCGAGGAAGGCGCCGACCGCGCCGATCCCTGTGGCAGACGTGCCCGAGGTCGAGATCGCCGAGCTCGGCGTCGCCGACCGACTGGGTCTCGGCGACGATGAGCGCGACGACGAAGTGGGGCCCACCTCGTGAGACTCGGCCTCATTCTGGGTGAGGCGTTCACCGGCCTGCGCCGCAACGCCTCGATGGTGATCTCGGTGGTGCTGGTCACCTTCGTCTCGCTGACGTTCGTGGGCGCCGCGATCCTCATGCAGGTGCAGATCGTCAAGATGAGCGACTTCTGGGTCGAGCGCGCCCAGGTCGCGATCTTCATGTGCACGTCGGTCTCGCGGGCGCCGACGTGCGCGTCGGGCGTGGCGACGCAGGAGCAGCTCGACATCGTGCGCGAGCGGCTCGACGGCGAAGCGCTGGCGCCGCTGATCCGCGAGGTCGAGTTCGAAGACCGTGATCAGGCGTACGCGAACCTCATCGAGCTGCTGGGCGAGGACTACGCGAGTGTCATCACGCCCGACCAGCTGAACGAGACGTTCCGCGTGAACCTCATCGACCAGCGGCAGTCGGATGCGATCGTCGAGGCCTTCGCGGGCATGGACGGCGTCGAGCAGGTGCGCGACGAGCTGCAATACCTCGAACCCCTGTTCTCGGCGCTCACCGTCGCGACCTACATCGCGGTGGGCATCGCCGTTCTCATGCTGATCGCCGCCGTGCTGCTGATCGCGACGACCATCAGGCTGTCCGCGTATGCACGAAGACGCGAGTTGGGAATCATGCGGCTGGTCGGAGCCTCGAACAGGTTCATCCAGACGCCGTTCATCCTCGAGGGCGTGTTCGCGGCGCTCATCGGTTCGATCCTCGCGAGCGGAGCCGTGCTCGCCGGCGTGCACTTCGGCGTCGACCAGTACCTGCGCGGGCGCGTCACCTTCATGACGACGTGGGTCGGCATGTCGGATGCTTGGCTCGTCATCCCCGTGCTGCTCGTGATCGGCGTGGTCCTGGCCGCGCTGTCGGCGGGATTCGCCATCCGTCGCTGGCTGCGCGCCTGACACGCGTTTTTTCGCGCGCACGGTCCGCCACCTCGCGTGATGGTGTGCCATGCTGAGCGGGCGCGCAACTATTGCGGCATCCAGCGAAGGAGCATCCCGTGTCGCAGCCAGAATCGGCACCTCAGAAGATGGACGGCAGC
>JAUHVN010000421.1 GCA_030425055.1 Actinomycetes bacterium
GAAGCCGCTGGGCCCGCTCGCATTCGAGCCGATCGCGCCCGTCGCGCGCACCGTCGACGCCTTCACGGTCCCGACCGGTTACCGGTGGGAGCCGATCATCCGCTGGGGCGACCCGCTGTTCGCCAAGACGCCGGCGTTCGACTTCTCGGCACAGACCCCCGAAGCGCAGGCGCAGCAGTTCGGATACAACTGCGACTACCTCGACATCATCGCCGACACCAACCGACGCTCCGGCGTGCTGGTGTGCAATCACGAGTACGTGAACCCCAACATCATGTTCGCGCCGACGACGGATGCCGCAGAGCTGCAGCGCCGCGGCGAGATCTACAAGATGGCGCAGGGCTTCGCGGTGGTCGAGATCGAGCGCAGCCGCTCGGACGTGCGCTGGAGCTACGTCGTCGGCGGTCGCCGCAACCGCCGACTGACGGTCGAGTCGGCGTTCGAGATGACCGGACCGGCCGCCGGGTCGGATCTGCTCAAGACCGCGGCCGACAAGACGGGCCGCAAGGTCAAGGGCACCCTCGGCAACTGCGCCGGCGGAACGACCCCGTGGGGCACGGTGCTGTCGGGCGAGGAGAACTTCAACGGATACTTCGCCTGGGCGGCCGATACCGCAGGTCAGAAGCGGTACCAGTCGAGCTCGACCACGTCGACGTCGACCGGGTGGAGCGCGTACGACGCCCGCTTCGACGCCCACGACCCCGGGTACGTCAACGAGCCCAACCGCTTCGGATGGATCGTCGAGATCGATCCGCAGGATCCGAAGTCGACCCCGCGCAAGCACACCGCCATGGGGCGCATGAAGCACGAGGGCGCGAACGTCATCGTCGCCGAGGACGGGCACGTCGTCGCCTACATGGGCGACGACGAGCGCAACGACTACCTGTACAAGTTCGTGTCGAAGGGGATCTTCGACCCGCGTCCCGGAAACGGCGCCCGCAAGAAGAACATGGACCTGCTCGAGGAAGGCGACCTGTTCGTCGCACGCTTCTCGGGCAACTCGCCCGCGGGCCAGATCACGGGATCCGGCGTGCTGCCTGCCGACGGGCTGTTCGACGGCACGGGGGAGTGGGTCGCCCTCACCCGCAACGGCGAGAGTGCGGTTCCCGGCATGTCGATCGACGAGGCGCTCATCTACACGCGCCTCGCCGCGGACGCCGTGGGGGCCACGAAGATGGACCGCCCCGAAGACGTCGAGCCGAATCCGGCGACCGGCAAGGTCTACGTCGCGCTCACCAACAACTCGCAGCGCGGGTCCGCCTCGGCGCTCGACGAGGCGAACCCCGTCACGGGCAACCGGTACGGGCACGTGATCGAGCTGACCGAGACCTCGGGCCAGACCGGCACGACGTTCGGGTGGAGCATCCTGCTGCTGTGCGGCGACCCGGCCACGTTCGGCAACGCGTACTTCGCGGGGTTCCCGGCCGAGCTGGTGTCGCCGATCTCGTGCCCCGACAACCTCGCGTTCGACTCGTCCGGCAACCTGTGGATCTCGACCGACGGCGCGCCCAGCACCATCGGATACAACGACGGTCTCTTCCTCGTGCCGCTCGAGGGTGCCGAGCGCGGCCACGTCCAGCAGTTCCTCGCGGTGCCGCGCGACGCTGAGACCTGCGGTCCCGTGATCCACGACCAGGAGGGCCTGGTGTTCGTCGCGGTGCAGCATCCCGGCGAGGACGGCGCGGTCGGCGCACAGACGTCCCTGTTCCCCGACTACGGGTCGGGCGCGCCCGGCGATGTGCCGGACGCGCCGCGACCCTCGATCGTGCAGGTGTCGAAGATCTGACCCGGGGTCAGAGGCGCGCGTAGCGCGCGCGTGCGAAGCAGTACACGCCGTAGGCGATGAGGCCGATCCCGACCGCGCCGGCGAGGAACGGCCCGAAGGGGACTCCGAGCAGGGTCTGGAAGGCCTGGTCGAGTCCACCGGCCTCGTCGGGGTCGAACTGCACAGCGGCGACCACGAAGAGGATGCCGACGATGCCCAGCGCGATGCCCTTGGCGATGTAGCCGACGACGCCGAGCGTCGTCACCGACTTGCCGACCGTCCCTCCCGGCAGCGAGAGGTCTTCCTTGAACTTCTGGGTGATGCCCTTGAAGACGAAGTAGCCACCGACGCCGACAACCCCGAGGCCGATGGCGCCGAGGACGAAGACTCCACCTGGCAGGCTGATCAGCTGCGCGCTGAGGGTCTGGGAAGACTGGTCACCGTTGGGGTTTCCGCCCATGGCGATCGACGCCGCGACGAAGCCGAGCGCGACGTAGACGATCGCGCGTCCCCAATCGGACAGACGATGGAACCACTTCTTCGCGGTGCTCTCGCCACGGGCGATGAAGCCCTCGGTGATGTAGTACAGCGCGAGTGCCCAGACGCCGATGGCGATGATCCACAGGAAGAAGACTCCTCCTGG
>JAUHVN010000422.1 GCA_030425055.1 Actinomycetes bacterium
GACCATCTTTGCTATGCCGTGCGCCATTCCTGGGAGGTAGGGACGCGTGTCGATCAGGATTCCCCACGCGGCCAAGAGTGAGACTGGTCCCAGCCGGGCGGTGAGACTCTGCAAGACTTCCGCGATGCGATCTTTGAAGCGCCCCGGGTGTGATGGAGGCTCTCAAACCTGTGAAGGATGAGAGTCATGGCAGCACCACGGAAGTACAGCGAGGAATTGAAGGAGCGGGCGACGCGCCTGGCGTTGGACGCTCGTCGCGACCCGGCGAGCAAGGTCGGAGCGATCATGCGGATCGCGGACCAGCTCGGTATCCATCCGGAAGCTCTGCGCACCTGGGTGCGGCAGGCGGAGATCGATGGGGGGATCGCGCCGGGGACGACGACGGCGGATGCGCAACGGATCGCGGACCTCGAGCGCGAGGTGCGGGAGTTGCGGCGGGCGAACGAGATGGCGGATTCAACCGGTCAGCGCAAGGGGTGCTGTGAGATGAAGCAGTCGCTGATCTCGGGAGGCATTCGTTGCAGGGCAAGCATGGTCATCTCAGTCGTGAGCAGAAGCAGCTCGCGCTCCGTCTCCATTCCAAGGGGTGGAGGCTCATCGATATCGCCCGTGAGGTCGGCTGCACGGCGCCGATGGTCGGGAAGATGGCGCGGGAGGGCCGTCATCTCGACGGGAAACCGTTCGGGTGGGAGCCACGCGACGGCCATCTGACGGTCCTCGATCGTGAGCAGATCCTCGTCGGGCTCGCCCGTGGTGACACGTTCACCGCGATCGCGCGTGGCCTGGGACGCGCGGTCTCGACGATCAGCCGCGAGGTCAAGCGCGGCGGCGGACGCGAGGAGTACTCTGCGTGGCGGGCGCATGAGGACGCCCGCGAGCAAGCCCGTCGGCCGAAGCCGTTCCGGCTCGACGGTGGGCGATTGCTCGAGACCGTGACGGCGCAGTTGAAGCAGCTCTGGTCGCCGCAGGAGATCGCTGCCCGCTTACGTTTGGAGCATCCCGAGGACCCGGAGATGCACGTGAGTCACGAGACGATCTATCAGTCGCTGTTCGTGCAGGGTCGCGGGCAGCTGCGCCGCGAACTCGCCCGTTGCTTGCGATCCGGTCGCACCGCTCGGAAGCCGCGAACCGCGACCGACCGGCGCGGCCGACTACCGGGGATGGTGATGATCAGCGAGCGCTCCGCAGAGGTCGAAGACCGCGCCGTCCCAGGGCATTGGGAAGGCGATCTCATCCTCGGTGAGAACAGTCGCAGCGCGGTCGGAACCCTCGTTGAACGCAGCACCCGGCTCACGCTTCTGCTGCACTTGCCTGACGGGAAGAGCGCAGACAAGGTGGAGGCCGCGATGCGCGAAGCGATCACCGCGCTCCCGTCGTCGCTGGCGCGGACGATCACCTGGGATCAGGGCGCGGAGATGGCCAAGCACGCCGAGTTCACGACCGCGACCGGGATCCCGATCTACTTCTGCGACCCGCACTCTCCCTGGCAGCGCGGCAGCAACGAGAACACCAACGGACTGCTACGCCAGTACCTCCCGAAAAGCACCGATCTGAGCGTCGTCAGCCGCGCGGAGCTGACCTCCATCCAGGACTCCCTCAACGGACGACCACGCAAAACCCTCGGCTATCTGACACCATCGGAGAAGTTCACGGAACTCGTTGCGACCACCGGTTGAATCCGCCGATCTTGCGGAGCGCGTCGGCTTTCTTCGCGGCGGAGCTCGACCGCCCACACAGCTGATGGTCGAATACATCGACGCGCACAAGACCGAGTTCGGGGTCGAGCCGATCTGCGAGGAACTGCCGATCGCCCCGTCGACGTACTACGCGGCCAAGACCGCGGCGCCGTCGGCCCGGTCTGTCAGCGACGCGGTGGCGTTGACGCAGATCCGGCGCGTGCACGCGGAGAACCTCGGTGTCTACGGCGCCAGGAAGGTGCACGCCCAGTTGCGCCGTGAGGGGCACCGTTACGCGCGGTGCACGGTGGAACGCCTGATGCGCCGTGACGGGCTGCGTGGGGTGATGCGCCGCCGCGGGCCACGCACGACCGTGCCCGGCGACCCAGCCGAGCTGCCTTTGGATCTCGTCGAGCGGGCGTTCACCGCGACCCGCCCCGACCGGCTCTGGGTCGCGGACATCACGTATATCCGCACGTTCGCCGGATGGGTCTACGCGGCGTTCGTGATCGATGTGTTCTCCCGCCGCGTGGTCGGTTGGCAGCTGTCGACGAGCCTGCGCACCGACCTCGCGCTCGACGCGCTCGAGATGGGGATCTGGACCCGGGAACACGAGGGCCGCGACACGACCGGACTGACCCACCACAGCGACAGGGGCGTCCAATATCGAGCCATCCGCTACACCGAGCGACTCGCCGAAGCCGGCGCGGTCGCCTCGGTCGGTTCC
>JAUHVN010000423.1 GCA_030425055.1 Actinomycetes bacterium
CGCGAGCCACCCCGTGACGCGCACCGGAAGCTGCAGCACCGCCGCGGCGCGCACCACCGCGAGCACCGTCGCGGCACCGCACATGTCGTACTTCATGCCGACCATCGACGCCGGAGGCTTGAGCGATAGGCCGCCGGTGTCGAACGTGATGCCCTTGCCCACCAGCGACACATGACGCGCGGCGTCGGCCGGCGCGTAGTCGAGACGCACCATGCGCGGAGGACGCACCGATCCCTGTCCGACGCCGAGGATGCCGCCGAAACCGCCATCGCGCAGCGCATCCTCGTCGAGGATCTCGACCTCGACGGGCAGGACGGCGACCTCTTCTTTCGCTCGCTCGGCGAAGTCGGCAGGACCCAGCCACTCCGCCGGCGTGTTCACGAGGTCCTTCACGAGCGCCACGGCATCCGCGGCGGCCGTGACCGCCACGACGTCGGCATCCGATGCGTCGGCGCCACCGTGCACGACGACACGGCTCGCCCGGGCCAAAGGTGCCTGGGTCTTGTAGTCGGCGAATCGATAGCCGCCGAGCAGGGCGCCCTCCGCCGCGGCGCGCCAGAGAGCAGGGTCGTCCGCGACCACGCCGACGGCGACCGTCGCGTGCCCGGTCAGCTGACGGATACCCGCGCCGACCGCATCCCGCACGGCGGCTGCGGCCGGTGCGGTCCCGGTTCCGACGACGGCGAGCGGCACGTTCGTCGCCTGCGGCGCGTACACGCGTGCGTACGAAGACGGGGAGCCGGTGAATCCGATCGCAGCGAGCGACTCGGCCAGACCTGGCCAGTCCTCGAGCTCGGGGGCATCGTCCCCGTCGAGCGGGGGGAGCGCCAGGAGGATGGCGTCTGCGTCGGACTCTCGGAGGGGGGTGGAACGGTATTCGAGGTCGGGGAACGACATGACCTCCATCCTAGGTTCGCGCTGTTCGCTCTGAGCGACGCCCGACCCTCGCCCCCGGTCGCGGCGGTGCTCGTAGCATGGAGGCATGCCGTTCCCCGGTCCGCTGTTCGAGCGCGTCGCTTCCGCGCCCCCGGTCCCGCGCGGGCTGCCGATGGTGATCGTGCTCACCGGATTCACGGATGCCGGCAGCGCCGTGAGCCGCACGGTGCAGTACTTCCGCGAGAGCCTGGATCCCACGCCGCTCGCCGTCTTCGGCAACGACGCGCTCCTCGACTACCGGGCACGGCGCCCGATCATCGAATTCGACGAGGATCACCTCAGCGACTACGAACCTCAGCGGCTCGAGCTCTCGCTGGCGCACGACTCGGCGGGGTCGCCGTTCCTCCTGCTCGCCGGATACGAGCCCGACTTCGGCTGGGAGGCGTTCGCAGCGGCGGTCGTCGACTTCGCCGACCACTACGCAGCTTCGACGGTCACGTGGGTGCACGCGATCCCCATGCCCGTGCCGCACACGCGCCCGCTGGGCACGACGGTCAGCGGCACGCGTACGGCGCTCACCGAGCAGCATTCGGTGTGGAAGCCGCACACGCGGGTGCCGGCGACGGTCGGCCATCTGATCGAGTACCGGTTCGCGCAGGCGGGTGCGCAGATCGCGGGATTCGTGCTGCTCGTGCCGCACTACCTTGCAGACACCGAGTACCCCGCGGCCGCGCTGGCCGCCCTCGACAGTCTCAGCGCCGCGACGGGGCTCGCCTTCGACGGCGATGAGCTTCGCGAGGAGAATCGCGGCTACGTGACGAAGGTCGAGGAGCAGGTGTCGGAGAGCGACGAGCTCTCGCGCATGGTCGAGACCCTCGAGGAGCGCTACGACTCCTACATGGCGGGGTCGACGTCGGCGACGCCGATGATCCACACCGGCGACCTGCCCAGCGCCGAAGAACTCGCCGCCGAGCTCGAGCGGTTCCTCGCGACGCGTCCGACGAACGAGGACGACAAGCGCCGAGGCTGATCAGCGGGGAATTCTGCGCCGTCTCCCGCCGTTGCAACGTATGTGCCGCGCCACCGACGGCGGAATCGGGTGATGCGCGGATCATATGAGACAATGGATGCTCTGACCCGTTGTCGATCGGTCGGTGCGATGCTCATCATCGCTCCGCGGACTTGACAAGGGTCTTACTAGTGTCCGAAATCGACCCGTGCGCTCCGGATGCGCGGGTGAAAGGCGAAGCGTGACTGCAGGCACGAAGAACAAGCCCCGGACGGCCGCGAAGGACACCCCGGCCGACGAGACGAAGACCACCGCGTCCGAGAAGTCGGGCGCGAAGAGCACGGCGTCGAAGACCGCCGCGCGCAAGACCCCCGCGAAGGCGGCGGCCAAGACGTCCGAGAAGACGCCCCGCACGCGCGCGAAGGCGGCCCCGAAGACGGCGTCGAAGAAGTCGACCAAGCGCGAGGACGACGAAGAGATCGACGACGACGCCGAGCTCGACGACAGCGGTCCC
>JAUHVN010000424.1 GCA_030425055.1 Actinomycetes bacterium
CTGTCGGGGGCACACGAGGAAGGGATCGGCCCGCAGGGTCGGTCCCTTCGGCTTTGTGCGATGGCAGCCCGTGCCCGACGGTCTCAGCCGTCGCAGCGCGCGAGGTCGGTCTCGGCGAGCGGGTCGCCCTCGGGGATGACGTAGGTCACCCAGAGCACGACGTCGACGTCGCCCTCGTTCCGGCCCTCATGGACGTATCCGCTCCCTTCTACGATGGCGTCGCCCTCGCGGTAGACCTGCACCCCTCCCGGATGCGTCGGCGCGTAGTGGGTCAGCTCCCCCTGCTGCACGACGGCGATGAGCTGGCCGTCGTGGCAGTGCTTGCCCGTGCCCGCGCCGGGCGCGATCGTGATCTCGCGGAAGGTGACACCCACGCCGTCGGCGCCGGCCGCGACCGTCACGTCGACGTCCTCGTCCGTCTCCCCCACCGCGACGTCGACCGCCTGGACCGGCGCGGCGGACGACTCGACCGGAATGGGATCGCCGACGGGCGCCGCGGGCTGCGCGCATCCCGCGAGCGCGAAGACGACGGCGCAGGCGAGCAGGCCGAGCGTGCTCCGGACTCCGGACATCGCGATCACGGTGCTCCCCTGGCGGCTCTGGCGAGGTGGGCCGTCGTCTTCATCGTGTCGCCGAAGCGGCGTCGGCACAACCGCAGACGCTGCCGGAGCGCGGCATCCGTTAGTGTTCGACCGTGATGGGACCTGTCGAGACGACCAACCTCTGGTGGCTCGTCGCGCTCGCCGCGACGCTTGCCATCAACATCACCGCGCTCATCGTCATCCCGCGGCGGCGCAAGCCCACCGCCGCGATGGCGTGGCTGCTGGCCATCCTGCTCGTGCCGTTCGTCGGCATCCTGCTGTATCTGCTGATCGGCAGCATCCGCCTGCCGAAGGCGCGCCGTGACGAGCAGGCGCGCATCGACGGACTGATCCGCGAGCGCGCGCAAGGGTCCACGGCCACGGTTGACCACAGCGCCGAGCCCCGCTGGGTGCAGCGCGTCGTCGAGCAGAACGAGGCGCTCACGAGCCTGCCGGCGGTCGGCGGCAACGCGACGCACCTCATCGACGAGTACTCCGCCTCGATCGACGCGATGGCCGAGGCGATCGCCACCGCGGAGCGCTTCGTGCACGTCGAGTTCTACATCGTCGCGTGGGACGACACCACGCGCGGCTTCTTCTCGGCCATGGAGGCCGCGGTCGCACGGGGCGCGACGGTCCGCCTGCTGGCCGACTATGTGGCATCCCGTCGCGTGGCCGACTGGAAGAAGACCTTCGACGAGCTCGACCGCATCGGCGTGCAATGGCAGTGGATGCTGCCGGTGCAGCCGCTCAGGGGCAAGTACCAGCGCCCCGATCTGCGCAACCACCGCAAGCTCGTCGTCGTCGACGGGCGCATCGCGTTCGTCGGCTCGCAGAACCTCATCGACCGCAGCTACAACGCCCCGAAGAACATCAAGCGCGGCCTGAAGTGGCAGGAGCTCATGACGTCGCTCGAGGGCCCCGCGGTCGCCGAGGTCAACACCGTCTTCCTGTCGGACTGGCTCATCGAGACCGGTGAAGAGCTCGAGGCCGAGCAGGTGCGCGCCGCCGACATCGCCCCCGCGGGCGACCTCGTGTGCCAGATCGTGCCGAGCGGGCCCGGGTACTCCACCGAGAACAACCTGCGGCTGTTCCTCTCGCTCATCCACGGGGCGACCGAGAAGGTCATCCTGACGAGCCCGTACTTCGTGCCCGACGAGGCGATGGTCTACGCGATCACGACCGCGTGCCAGCGCGGCCTCGACGTGCAGCTGTTCGTGTCGGAGATCGGTGACCAGTGGCTCGTCTACCACGCGCAGCGGTCGTACTACGAAGCGCTCCTCGAAGCCGGCGTGCGGATCTTCCTGTACCCCGCGCCGTACGTGCTGCACGCGAAGCACTTCTCGATCGACGACGACATCGCCGTGATCGGGTCGAGCAACATGGACATCCGCTCGTTCAGCCTCAACATGGAGGTCTCGATGATGGTGCGAGGCGCTTCGTTCGTCACCGCGATGCGCGAAGTCGAGCAGAAGTACCGCGACGCCGGCCGCGAGCTCACTCTGGCCGACTGGCGGAACGAGCCCCGCAGCGCGACGTTCATGGACGGCGTCGCGCGGCTCATGTCGGCGATCACCTGAGACACGAAGATCGCCCCCGGGAAACGGGCCCGAAGGCCACGCCCGGGGGCGATCATCATGCGATCTGCGGTTTCCGTATCCGGTTCCCTTGCGGGTTCTTCGTCTCCGTTTTCTCTTCGCAAAGATCAACTTACTCGCCACGAAGATGACGTCAAGAGTTCACCGACACATCGCCTCAACCTGAACTTGAGGCTGAAGAAATCCCAGGTGAGCCGCGGAAACGAAGATCGCCCCGG
>JAUHVN010000425.1 GCA_030425055.1 Actinomycetes bacterium
TGAAGCGTCCGCCCGATCGACGCGGGCCGGCGGTCGCCTAGGGCATGTCTGACAATTGCCGGGTCCAGGCGATGACGGCGTTGAGGATGACAGCGGCCCGGTAGGTGATCGCGAGTTTGTCGTAGCGGGTGGCGAGTCCTCGCCATTGCTTGATGTGGCAGTAGCGGCGCTCGATGACGTTGCGGCCCTTGTAGTCGGCGGCGTCGAGGCCGACGGGGCGTCCGCCGCGTGAGCCGCGGCGCTTGCGGTGGCCTTGCTGGTCGGACGGCTCGGGGATCACGGCCTTGATCCCGCGGGCGCGTAGATGCCCGCGGATCGCGCGGGATGAGTACGCCTTGTCACCCCGGACCGCGTCCGGACGAGTGCGGGGCCGGCCGACGGGACGGGCGACACGCAGGTGTCCCATCAGCGGCAGGAACATCGGCGAGTCCCCGGCCTGGCCTGCTGTCAGCAGCGCGACCAGCGGGAGCCCGTTGCCGTCGACGAGCTGGTGGATCTTCGTCGACAGGCCGCCTCGGGAGCGGCCGACCGCGTGATCAGGCGGCTCGACGCCCGGATTCGTGTAATTCGATCCAGCCCCCTGTGAGGCGCTTCGTGTTCGTCGCGTGCTGATGCGCGCGGGCGATCGTGGAGTCCACCGACAGCGACCACTCCACCAGCCCCGCCTCGTCCGCGGCGGCGGTGAGTGTGGCGAGCACCTTGTCCCAGGTGCCTTCCGTGGCCATGCGGTGATGCCAGGTCCATACCGTCTGCCACGGCCCGAACACCTCCGGCAGATCCCGCCACGCGATCCCGCACCGATACCGGTAGACGATGCCCTCGACCATCAACCGCGCGTCCGCGAAGGGCCGTCCCCTGCGCCCGGTCGGGCGCGGCAGCATCTCCTCGAGCAACGACCACTGAGCATCCGAGAGCACCTGAAACCGCGTCACGACCTCAGACTCTCAGCGCGCCGCCGAACTATTTGTCAGACACGCCCTAGTCGTCAGGACGCTCTGCCTCGCTTCGCGGTCACCGGCCCGACGATCCGCATCCGGGCATTGCGCGCAAGAGGGACCGGAGTGTGCGTTCAGTCACTCGGCCAGTCGGTTGGGAATGTCTCGGCCGGAGTGGAGAACGTGTCTGACGTCGACGAACTCAGGTGTGTCGAAGTAGATGATGACGTACGGGTAGGTCCGCAGAGCGAAGACTCGGACGCCGGGGATGCCGAGTTCGACCTCGAGCCGCGGGGATCCGATCGCGGGGTGGTTGCTGATGGCGCCCAGTGCGGCTTCGAACTCGTCCACCAGGCCGAGCGCCGCATCGAGTGCACCCTCGTCCAGGTAGTAGGCGATCGCGGACTGCAGCTCCGTCTCCGCGGTGGTGCGGGTCCGCACCCACTTGCCGGTCACTGGGCGGCAGCGTCGTCGCCGGTGGCGCGGATCGCACCGCGTAGCCGTTCGAAGTATGCACCGTCCATGTGCTCGGAGAACTCTGCATCCGCCGACGCGAGGATGCGTTCGCGGAGGAGGGATCGGTCGCGGTCGTATCGGATCAGCTCGCGCACGTACTCGCTGGTTGTGCCGAAGCCTCGCTCGGAGACCTGTTCATCGACGAATTGCTTGAGCGAGTCGGGGAGCGAGACGTTCATCGTGACCATGTCGTCAGGATACGATCCTTGGCAATTTTTGCCAAGGATCGTATCGGGCGGAGCGTGAACCGGCGGAGCCGGTTGCTCTAGAAGATGTGAGCGTCCCAGGTGCCCAATAAGGCTGCGCGGCGTTTCTGGAGCTCGCGGTAGACGGTGGCGCGGGAGACGCTGAACAGTTCGGCGACCTCCGCCTGGGTGTACTCACCACGATCCTGGACCTCGAACAGCAGCTTCCTCTGCGTCAGCGACAGTTTGGGCTGCTTGCCCCTCAGGTGACCCTTGGCGCGGGCGACTGCCATGCCTTCCTTGGTGCGCATGCTGATCAGGTCGCGCTCGAACTCCGCGACCATCGCCAACACGTTGAACAACAGCCGACCCACCGGGTCGGTGGGGTCGTATCTGCTGCCGCCGAGGTGGAGTGCGACACCCTTCGTCGTGAGCTCATCGGCGATGTCTCGCGCGTCGCGCACCGACCGCGCGAGGCGGTCGAGCTTGGTGACGACGAGGGTGTCGCCCTCTCGGACGGCGGCGAGCGCCTCGCGCAGACCGGGTCTGGCCCGGTTCGTGCCGGTCAGCCCGTGATCGACATAGATGTTCGAGTCAAGGACTCCGAGTCGCAGCAGCGCGTCCCGCTGCGAAGTAAGGTCCTGATCGGCGGTGGATACTCTGGCGTAGCCAATCTGCATTCCATTCATGCCGCCGAGCGTTCCACCACTACGGGCGCGGCGGATCCTTATCCGGGCACTGCGCGTACGCGGTCCATGGC
>JAUHVN010000426.1 GCA_030425055.1 Actinomycetes bacterium
TCGGGTCGCGCGGCGAGCACGAGGCGCGACGGATGCTCGGCGCCGAGGTAGCGCACCATGCCGACGCCCGTGCGCCACGCGGCCTCGACGCCGAGGACCGCGGCGCCCGGATAGCGGTCCGAGCCGGTGCGCACCCCCAGCACGCCCCGGGAATACTTGTGATCGGCAGAGGTTGGAACGCGCAGGACGCCTGCGGCATCCGCCACTGTCCACGCGCCCGCCATGGCGCCACCCTATCCGCCGCGCAGAGACGAGACCATGAGCCTGCTGTTCTCCCCGATCACCGTCCGCGACACCGAGGTGCGCAACCGCCTGTGGGTCGCACCCATGTGCCAGTACAGCGCCGTCGACGGCGTGCCGCAGGAGTGGCACCGCACGCACCTGCCGTCCTTCGCGGTCGGCGGGGCGGGCGTCGTGATCGCCGAGGCCACCGCGGTGAACCCCGAGGGCCGCATCTCGCCCGAGGACACCGGCCTGTGGAATGACGCCCAGGTCGCGGCGTGGCGGCCGATCGTCGCGGCCGTCCGCGCGAACGGGGCGGTTGCGGGGGTGCAGCTCGCGCACGCCGGCCGCAAGGCCTCCACGTGGTCGCCGCTGACGGGTCGCCGCGGGTCGGTGCCGCTCGACGAGGGCGGCTGGCCGACCGTGTCGGCGTCGCCGATCGCCTACCGCGGCCTCGCCGCACCCACCGCGCTGGATGCCGCCGGGATCGACGCCCTGGTCGCCGACTTCGCAGCGGCCGCCGGACGGGCGCTCGACGCCGACTTCGAGCTGCTCGAGATCCACGCGGCGCACGGCTATCTGCTCCACGAGTTCCTCTCGCCGCTGTCGAACGAGCGCGACGACGAGTACGGCGGATCGCTCGAGAACCGGGCACGCCTGCTGCTGCGCATCGTCGACGCGGTGCGCGCCGCAGCCCCCGGCGTGCCGCTGCTCGTGCGGTTCTCGGGCAGCGACTTCGCCGAGGGCGGGTGGGACGCCGCGCAGACGGCGACCGTCGCCCGATGGGCCGCCGACCGCGGCGCCGATCTCTTCGACATCTCGGGCGGCGGACTCGTCGCCCACCAGCAGATCGAGGTCGGCCCCGGCTACCAGGTGCCTCTCGCGGCGCAGGTGCGCCGCGAGGCCGGGGTGGCCGTCGGCGCGGTCGGGCTGATCACGTCGGCCGCGCAGGCCGAGCAGATCCTCGTCGACGGCGACGCCGACGTCATCCTCGCCGGTCGCGAATGGCTGCGCGACCCGCACTTCGGGCTGCGCGCGGCCACCGACCTCGGCGCCGACATCGACTACTGGCCGGCGCAGTACCTGCGGGCCCGGCCGGCCTGAGCCGGTTCAGGCGCGGCGGGTCCCGACGGGTCGCCGGTCACCGCCTGTCACGGGCGGCTGCGGCTGAGCGTCACCGCAGGCCGCGGCGCGTGGCATCCTGCACCTCGCCGATCAGCTCCTCGATGATGTCCTCGAGGAACAGCACACCCGTGGTCGCGCCCGACTCGTCGCGCACCTGCGCGAGGTGGCGTCCGGCCTGACGCATCATCGCGAGCGCGTCTTCGAGATCGGTCGTCTCGAGCACCTGCACCATGGCGTGCACGCGCTTGGTGGCGATCGGGCGGGTCACGTCGGTCGCGGCATCCGGACCCTCGGCCGCGCGCAGCACGTCCTTGAGGTGCACGTAGCCGACCGGCTCGCCGCCGTCGACGATCACGTACCGCGAGAAGCCGCGCTTCGCGACCGCCCGCTCGATCTGGTGCGGCGTGGTCGTGAGCGGAAGCGTGACGAGCTCGGCCAGCGGCACGGCGACGTCCTTCGCCTTCTTGTCGGTGAACTCCACGACCGCGGCCACCGTGCCCGCCGAGTCGTCGAGCACGCCCTCGCGACGCGACTGCGACACGATCGTGGCGACCTCTTCGAGCGTGAAGGTCGAGTTCGCCTCGTCCTTCGGCTCGACGCGGAACAGGCGCACCACGTGGTTCGCGATCCAGTTGAGCGCGACGATCACCGGGTAGAAGAGCTTCGACACCCACACCAGCGGCGGCGCGAGCATGAGCACCGCACGGTCGGGCACCGAGAACGCGAGGTTCTTGGGCACCATCTCGCCGAACACGACGTGCAGGTACGACACCAGCAGCAGCGCGATGACGAACGCGATCGTGTCGACGACGCCCTCGGGAAGCCCCGTGAGGCCGAGCGGCTCGGCCAGCAGATGGTGGATCGCCGGCTCCGACACGTTCAGGATCAGCAGCGAGCAGATGGTGATGCCCAACTGGCTGGTCGCCAGCATGAGCGTCGCGTGCTCCATCGCGTACAGCGCGGTCTTGGCCGCACGCGAACCGCGCTCGGCGTGCGGCTCGATCTGCGAGCGCCGCGCCGAGATGACGGCGAATTCGGCG
>JAUHVN010000427.1 GCA_030425055.1 Actinomycetes bacterium
GACGAGGTGCGCGACCGCCGCCCCGAGGAGTTCACGGCGCTCACGGTGCCCGAGCGGTACGCCGCGATCGGCGACCCACACGCCGGGATCGACGACGCGGTGGGCTCGCTCGACGGGCTGCTGGACCTGGCCGAGGAACTGGGGCCTGCTGAGAAGCCGCCCCGTGGCGGTGCGGGCGGCGGATCCGGTGACGGGTCGGGGCGCCGCCAGTCGACGATGCCGCTCATCGAGGTCGCCCGCACGAAGACCAAGCCCGAGGCCGAGGAGGCGCTCGCGGTGTGGCAGGGCCGCCACGCCGCGGTGGCCGAGCTGCTGCATCCGGCCGACGTGCTCATCGACGGCATGCGCGGGTCGAGCTCGCTGTGGTACCGCGTGCGGATCAACCTGCAGCACGTGCCCGAGGCCGATCGACCCCCGCAGGAGGACCTGGTGGCCGACTACGACCCGTGGGCCGGCCGCACCTGGCCGGGGAAGCCGGCGTAGGCGTCCGACGCGGCGGCGCGCCGCGCAGAACTCCACGGATCCGGGCGGCGATCGCCGCCTCGGGGTCGGACCCGGGCCACCCTGGACTGAATCCGTGGAGTTCTGCACGCCCCGGCTGACCCAACTCCTCCAATCCGGGCGGATTCCGGCCGTTTCGGCCGGGTTCGACCCTGCTCGGGGCCGAATCGGAGGAGTTCGGGCGGCGTGAGAGCTCAGGCGTCCGGCGCGGCGGCTCGGCGCGAGGGCCGGGCGAGCACATCCGACGCGGCCTGCGCGAGCGCGGCCATGGCGTGGTCGGGGTCGACCGCCCGCGCCGACTGCACGGCCTCGACCGAGAGGCGGTGGTGCAGCTCGGGGTCGGTGAGCACCTGCTCGAGCGCATCGGTGAGCGCGGCCTCGTCGCCGTCTTTGACCAGGATGCCGCCGCCGCGGCCCAGCAGTTCGCGCGGGCCGTACGGGGCGGCGTAGGCCACCACGGGGCATCCGTCGGCGAGCGCCTCGACGATCGACAGCCCCTGCCCCTCGTACGCCGACGTCGACAGGTACGCCGACGCCTCGCGCAGCACCCGGCCGGGGTCGGACGTCGCACCGCGCAGCACGACGTGAGCGCCGAGCCACGCGGCGTCGATGGCCTCCTGCAGCCGGTCCCGTTCCGGGCCGTCGCCGTAGATGTCGAGCGTCGCGTTCGGCACGCGCTCGACGAGCGCCGCGAACGCCCGCACCGCGTGGTCGAGGCGCTTTCCGGGCGCGAGCCGGTTGAGCATGACGACGCGCCCCGGCACCCGCTCGCTGTCGCCGGGGACGGATGCCGCAGACGGCACACCGTGCGGCACGACGACGTGGATGTCGGAGTCGCCGAACCGCTCGGCGACATCGGCCCGCTGCGCCGCGGTCGGCCACAGCACGGCGTCGAACTGCTCGGCGACGGTGAACCAGCGGCTCCACAGCGGGTTGAGCGCCGAGTCGGGGGCGTACGGCGGCTCGAGGTGCACGGTGTGGATGGCGTGCACGAGACGCACCCCCGGGTCGTCCCAGCCGACCAGCAGCTCGCCGAGCTGGCGGGACTCGCAGATCACGACGACCGGCCGGTCGGAGCCGCCTGCCCGCAGCTCGGCCACCACGTGGGCCAGCCACGCCCGGTACAGCGCGCCGAATCCGTCGAGCACCCCGGCGACCTCGCCGTGCGCGTCGTAGACGGCGACCGGCGCGTCGCTGATGTGCCAATCGGGGTCGCCGGCGATCACGGGCAGCGCGACGGTCGGGCGGCCTGCGGCATCCGTCACCTCGCGGTACTCGAGCGCGGGGTCGCGATCGCCCGGATGCGTCGCCCCGCGCAGCCACATCGCGGCTCCTCCTCGGGGGTCGGATGCCTCGTCGAACAGGTTCCGCATGCGGTCGGGGTCGACGACGAGGTCGCGGCCCGCGAAGGCGGCGCGGTGTCGCGCGTGGTCGGCGACCGATCCCGGATCGACCGTCAGCAGCAGCGGACCGGCACCGTCATGCACGCCCGCCGCCGCCATCTGTCGCGCCCGCGCGAGCGTCGCGAGCGTGTACCCGCCGTCGTGGTCGGGGATGAGCCTGCTCGACACGACCAGGTACTCGGCGTCGGGGAATGCGGTCATGCCCCCATCCTGCCCCGCCGCGCTCGCCGGCGCCGGTTCTGCTCTGAGCGGAACGACCTGGGCGAGAGCGGATGCCGCGGCCTAGGGTGGCGCCATGGCCGAGATCATCCCGCTCCCCTCGACGCCCGCCCCCGCTCCCGAGCCGCTGTGGCGCGACGTGCTCGGCCGACGACTGCGGCAGCTGCGCCAGGAGCGCGGCGAGCGGCTGTTCGACACCGCGCAGCGCGCCGGGGTCTCGCCGCAGTACCTGTCCGAGATCGAGCGC
>JAUHVN010000028.1 GCA_030425055.1 Actinomycetes bacterium
TCACCGAGTAGCGGTGGAACACACGGGGGAACACATCGCGCCCGAGCACGATGCCGTCCGGCGCCGACGTGATGCGCCACTCGCCGTCGGCCTGCTGGGCGAGCTCGAAGTCGAGGGTCGTCGCTCCTTCATCGCTCGGTTCGTACGCACCCTGCGCGTCGACGGATGCCACCGTGACCAGGCGCACCGACACCCGACCCTCGTCGCTCGAGCCGATCACGCGGTCGACGGACACGTCGATGGTGACCGCCGCGGTGGGCTTCCACTCCTCGCGGAAGCTCGGTGCCAGGTACTCCTTGGCGCGCTGCCAGTTGTCGGTGGCGCCGGTGCCGGCGCGCAGGAACCCGTCGACGATCTCCTCGGGCGTCGCGCCCGGCTGCGGGCGGGCGGGAACGAACGCGAAGGGCGCCTCGGGCTCCTCCTCGGGAACGAGGCCCTGGTTGACCGGCCCCGAGACGGGCAGGCCCGCACACGCCGCCAGCAGCAGCGCGAGGGCTCCGGCGACGGCGGCCGCCAGCATCCGACGCCTCACGACCGATCACCGCCTTCGGGCAGCAGCACCTCGATGGGCTGGGTCAGTCCGAGGGCGTCGACCGGCGCGACCGCGTCGTCGCCGGGGTCGATCGGCACCGGCGACGGCGTGCTCAGGCGCACTGCGGTGCGCGGCAGCGTGAGGACGAAGTTGGTGCCCTTGCCGGGCTTCGACCACACGGCGAGTTCGCCGCCGTGCAGGCGCGCGTCGCCGAGCGCGATCGACAGCCCGAGCCCGGTACCGCCGATCGTCCGCGTGCGCGACGGGTCGGCGCGCCAGAAGCGGTCGAACACCCGCTCGACGTGCTCGGGCCGCATCCCCATGCCGTAGTCGCGCACGCCGAGCGCGACGGCCTGCTGATCGCTGTCGACGGTGACGACGATCGGCCTGCCCTCGCCGTGCTCGATCGCGTTCCCCAGCAGGTTGCGCACGATGCGGCGCACGCGCCGGGGGTCCATGTCGACCGGGGAATATCCCCCAGGTGCGACCAGTCGCACATCGCTGCCGTGCTGCTCGGCCAGCTGCTGCATCGAGCCGATGACGTCCTCGGCGAGCGCCGCCAGGCTCGTCGGCTCCTGCTCGAGCTGCACCGAACCCGCGTCGTAGCGGCTGATCTCGAGCAGGTCGGTGAGCAGCGTCTCGAACCGCTGCACCTGCGCGTTGAGCAGCTCGGCGGCGCGCGCGGTCGCGGGATCGAACTCGTCGCGCTGGTCGTTGATCATGTCGGCGGCCAGGCGGATCGTCGTCAGCGGCGTCCGCAGCTCGTGCGACACGTCGGACACGAACCGCTGCTGCACGAGCGACAGGTCGGCGAGCTCCTTGATCTGCGACTCGATGCTGTCGGCCATCGCGTTGAACGACCTGCCGAGCGTCGCGAACTCGTCCTCGCCGCGCACCGGCAGCCGCTCGCCCAATTCACCGGCGGCCAGCTTCGCGCTGGTCTGGGCGGCCTCGCCGATCGGCACGGTCACCGACCGCAGCACGAACCACGAGATGCCTCCGAGCAGCACGATGAGTCCCAGACCCACGATCCACAGCGTGACCTGGATGAAGCCGAGCGTCTGCGACGCGCCGTCGAGGTCGTACCCGAGGTAGAGCTCGTAGCTGCCGATGCCGGGAACCACCAGCTGCTGACCGACGACGATGCCGGGAACGGTCCCCCCGTCTTCGGTGGGCAGCGCGACCGACTGCCAGTACTGCTGGTCGGGGTTCTCCTGCACCGCGGTGCGCAGGCCGTCGGTGAGGATCTCCTCGTCGAAGGCGCCGACGGTGAAACCCTGCAGGCCCTGCGACGACGTGGTGAGCGCCGCCCACATGTCGCTCGCCGAGAGCTGGGCGAGCGTGGCCTGCACGCTGATCATGAGATTCTCGACCTGCACGCTGTCGGCGTCGGCGTTGTCGAGCGTCGCCTGCGCCGAGGTCGTGGCGCGCAGCGCGTCGGTGAGCACCTGGTCCTTGCGCGACTCGAAGAGGTCGTTCCCGATCGCCAGGGCCATCCACACGCACGCGACGATGACCGCGAGCGCCGTGAGGCCGAGCGTCACCAGCAGTGTGCGGAACCGCAGCGACCGCCGCCACAGCCCCGCGATCGTCTCGGGCCAGGCGCGCCAGTCGCGCCAGTCGCTCAGGGGCGCCCGGGTCGTCACCGCCGCGGTGTCGGCGGACACCATGGGCGCCTCACGCCACCGCGCCGGCCCGGTAGCCGACGCCGCGCACCGTGGTCACGATCTTGGGGTTGTCGGGGTCGAGCTCGACCTTCGCGCGCAGCCGCTGCACATGCACGTTCACCAGGCGCGTGTCGGCCTTGTAGTGGTATCCCCACACCTGCTCGAGCAGCATCTCGCGCGAGAAGACCTGCTGGGGCTTCGATGCGAGCGCGACGAGCAGTTCGAACTCGAGCGGCGTCAGCGCGATGGCCTCGTCGGCGCGACGCACCTCATGGGCGGCGACGTCGACGGTGAGGTCGCCGATGCGCAGCAGCTCGCCGGCCGGCTGCGACGCCGGGCGCAGCCGGGTGCGGATGCGCGCGACGAGCTCCTTGGGGTTGAACGGCTTGACGATGTAGTCGTCGGCGCCCGACTCGAGACCCCGCACGACGTCGGCCGTGTCGGTGCGCGCGGTGAGCATGATGATCGGGATGCCGGACTCCGCCCGGATGCGCGTGCAGATCTCGATGCCGTCCATGCCCGGGAGCATGAGGTCGAGCAGCACGAGTTCGGGACGCTCGCTGCGCCACACGTCGACGGCCTTCGCGCCGTCCGCGCAGAACACGGGCTCGAAGCCCTCGGTGCGCAGCACGATGCCGATCATCTCGGCCAGCGCCGTGTCGTCGTCCACGACGAGGATGCGAGAGGTCATGGGTGCGAGATCATCCTTAGGCTCGGGCTCGCGACGGGGTCTCGGACGCCGCGGTGCGCTGACCACAGAGTAGTCGACACCGTCTGTGACCGCGCCGAGCGACGCCTGCGCGATCGATGGCAAGCCGGTGTGACACCATAGACAGACTCGACGGGGCGACCGCAGGGGAAGGGGAACGTCGTGAGCGCGTATCCGGCGTGGACACCGGCCTCCCGGCCCGGGATCATCCCCCTCCACCCCCTGACGTTCGGCACGATCCTGGGCCGCTCGTTCGCGGCGCTGCGGCAGAACCCCCGCGTGCTGCTGGGCTTCGCGCTGGTCGTGCAGACAGTGTCGTACCTCATCGTGCTGCTCGCCGTCGGCGGTGTCGCGATCGCGGCCTTCTCGCGCCTCGACACGATTCCGCAGGGCACCGACGAGTTCGACGCCGTCGTCGCGGGGTCGACCGCGCTGACGATCATCACCGGGTTCGTGCTCGGTTTGGCGGCGGCGGCGCTCGGCGTGATCGTGCAGGGGATCGTCGTGCTCGAGGTCGCCCACGCCGCGGTGGCCGAGAAGCTCTCGCTCGGGGCGCTGTGGGCCAAGCTCAAGCCCGTCGTCTGGCGACTGCTGGGCTACGTCTTCCTGCTCACGACAGCGGTCATCCTGCTCGTCGGGGTGATCACCCTCTCGATCGTCGGGATCTGGTTCGCGGCGCCGCCGCTCGCCGTGGGGCTGACGGTGCTCATCGTGCTCGGCGCGATCCCACTCACCCTGTGGCTCAACACGAAGCTGCTGCTCGCGCCGTCCGCGATCATCCTCGAGCACGCCACGCTGCTGGGCGCCGTCGGACGGGCGTGGACCCTGGTGCGCGGACGGTTCTGGGCGGTGCTCGGGATCATCGTGGTGATCAACCTCATCTTCGGCGTCGTGGCCCAGGTGGTGAGCATCCCGTTCAGCCTGTTCGGCGCGGGCCTGAGCACGATCATCGCGCCGACCGGCGACGCCGACATCGGGTCGCTCATCGCCGTCGTCGGCGTGTCGCTCATCGCGCAGGCCGCGACCCTCGTCATCCAGGCGGTGCTGATCGTCGTGCAGTCCACGGCGAGCGCGCTGCTCTACATCGACTGCCGGATGCGCCGCGAAGGGCTCGACCTCGACTTGCTCGACTACGTCGAGAAGCGGGATGCCGGTGCCACGGCCCTTCCCGACCCGTACCGCGAGCACGTCGGTCGCACCATGATGCGTCCGCCGCTCATGCCGCAGGGCGTCTACGCCCAGCCCCCGGCGTACGGGCAGCCCCCCGCATACGGGCAGCCCCCGGCATACGGTCAGCCCCCCGCTTACGGGCAACCGCCGACGTACGGACAACCGCCCACCTACGCACCGGCACCGCAGTACGCACCGCCGCCGACACCGGCGCCCGGATACGCGCCGCCGGCACCGCCCGCACCGCAGCCCCAGACGCCGCCCGCACCAACGCCCGACGACACCGAACCCGATGCCACACGGTGGACCGCGCCCGGCGCGTCGGCGCCGGAGCGGCGAGAGTCGCCGTGGTCCTGATCGGCCTGCTCGCAGCGGCCCCGCCGCTCACCCCCGACGGCGATGAAGCCCGCAGCTGGGCCGAGCAAGAGCTCGCCGATCCGGTGTACGCGGCCGCCGAGCCCACTCCCCTCGACCGGATCGCCCAGGCGATCGGCGAGTTCCTCAGCCGGCTGTTCAACCCCGAGATCCCCGCGGCCTTCGGCCCGTCGCTCGCGGTGATCGCCGCGGTCGTCGTCGGCATCCTCATCCTCGTCGCCTTCCTGATCTGGGGCATGCCCCGCATCGTGCGGCGCGCGCCCGGCCGCGACGCGGCGCTCTTCGGCACCGACGACGTGCGCTCGGCCGCCGAGCTGCGCCGGGACGCGGCATCCCATGCCGAGCGCGGCGAATGGGCCGACGCGATCATCGTCCGAGTCCGGGCGATGGCCCGAGCTCTCGCCGAGCGCGGCATCGTCGACACGCCGCCGGGGGCCACCGTGCACGCGTTCTCGCGCGCCGCCTCACGCCCGTTCCCCGCGTCGGCGCGCGACCTCGACCGTGTCGCCGACGCGTTCGACGACGTGCGGTACCTGCGCCGACCGGGCACGCCCGAGCTGTACGAGCTGGTGGCCACGGCCGACGACGCACTCGCCGCCGCGCGGCCGCTCGTGACCGACGAGGTGCCCGCATGACGGCCACCGTGCAGTCGCCGACGCCCGCACGACGACGTGCGGCCATCACGTGGACGCTCATCGGTCTGTTCGTCCTGATCATCGGTGCGATCGGCGCGGTGCTCAGCGGCATCGGCGCATGGAACGCCCGCGACGTGCTCGATCCCGAGTCCGCCTCACCCGATGGAGCGCGGGCGCTCGCGTCGATCCTCGCGGAGCAGGGCGTCGAGGTGGCGATCGAGACCCGTCGCGACCGCGCCGCCGAACTCCTCGCCGGTGGGCCGGCCACCCTGGTGCTGCCCGACGCGCCGGCGCTGTCGGACGACGCCCTCGAAGAGCTCGCGGCGGCCGCCACGGATGTCGTCCTCGTGGATCCGCGCTCGCGCAGCCTGCGCGTGCTGCTCGACGCGCGCACGTCGGGGTACGGCGCGTCCCTCGTCGCCCCGCAGTGCGCGCTGCCCGAGGCTGAGCGCGCTGGCGATGTCGCCCCAGGTCTGCTCTTCGCTGCCGACGACGCGGCAGGCGCCCCCGTGACGGCGTGCTATCCGGCCGGGGAGGGGGCCGGGCTGCTCGTCCTCGTCGACGGCGAGCGCCGCATCGCCGCCGTCGACGGACGCGAGCTGTTCGTCAACGAGCGCCTCGCCGACGACGGCAACGCCGCCCTCGCCCTCAACCTCATGGGCCGGCACGCCCTCGTCGTCTGGTACGTGCCGGGCCTCGACGACACCGACCTGCCCGCGGGCGACCCGACCCTCGGCGAGCTCACCCCGCCGTGGGTGAGCCCCGTCATCGTGCTGCTGCTGTTCGCCGGGGTCGCCGCCGCGATCTGGCGCGGCCGCCGCTTCGGCCCGCTCGTGACCGAGCGCCTGCCGGTGACCGTGCGCGCGGCCGAGACCACCGAGGGCCGCGCGCGACTGTACGCGCACTCCCGCGATGCGCTGCACGCCGCCGACCAGCTGCGCCTCGGCACGATCGACAGGCTGGCGCGCATGCTGGGCCTCGGTCCGTCGGCGTCGGCCGGCGAGGTCGCGGATGCCGCGGCATCCCGCACCGGTCTTGATCGTCGAGCCGTGCGGTCGCTGCTCATCGACGAGCTCCCCGACAACGACAACCGCCTGGTGGCCGTGCACTCCCGGCTCACCCATCTCGAGGAGGCGGTCCGCGCGGCCGTCCGCCCGGAAAGGACTCCCCCGCGATGACAGAGAACACCGTCGACGACGCGGCCCTGCGCGATGCGATGAACCGCGTCCGCCACGAGGTCGGCAAGGCCGTGGTCGGCCAGGACGGCACCGTCACCGGCCTGCTGATCGCGCTGCTCGCGCGCGGTCACGTGCTGCTCGAGGGCGTGCCCGGTGTCGCGAAGACGCTGCTGGTGCGATCGTTCAGCACCGCCCTGGGACTCGACACGAAGCGCATCCAGTTCACGCCCGACCTCATGCCCGGCGACGTGTCGGGGTCGCTCGTGTACGACGCGCGCACCGGCGAGTTCGAGTTCCGCGAGGGTCCGGTGTTCACCAACATCGTGCTCGCCGATGAGATCAACCGCACCCCGCCCAAGACGCAGGCGGCCCTGCTCGAGGCGATGGAGGAGCGCCAGGTGTCGACCGACGGCGTCACACGGCCGCTGCCCGATCCGTTCCTGGTCGCCGCGACCCAGAACCCCATCGAGCACGAGGGCACCTACACGCTGCCCGAGGCGCAGCTCGACCGGTTCCTGCTCAAGCTCATCGTCGAGGTGCCGCAGCGCGACGCCGAGCTGTCGGTGCTGCGTCGTCACGCGTCGGGGTTCGACCCGCGCGACCTCGCGGGGGCGGGGCTCGCTGCGGCGGCGACACCCGACGAGATCCGCGCGGCGCAGCGGGCTGCGGCATCCGTCACCGTGTCGGACGACCTGCTGGGCTACGTCGTCGACCTCGCGCGCGCCACCCGTCAGAGCCCGAGCGTGCAGCTGGGGGTCAGCCCCCGTGCGGCGACCGCCCTGCTGGCCGCGGCGAAGGCATGGGCGTGGCTCGGCGGGTACCCGGCCATCACGCCCGACCACGTGCAGACAATGCTCGTGCCCACGTGGCGGCACCGCATGCGGCTGCGACCCGACGCCGAGCTCGAAGGCGTCTCGGTCGAGGCCGTGCTCGGATCGGTGCTGCAGCAGACCGCCGTGCCCAAGTGACAGGGCTGTCGCGCATCTGACATGTACGTCACCGGCCGTCTTCCCGTGCTCGTCGCCCTCGGCGCCGTGCCCGTCGTGCTGCTCTCGCTCGCCGGAGTGGATGCGTGGGCCGCCGCGGGCGGCTGGTTGCTGCTGTGCTCCGTGCTCGCTGCCGTCGACGTGATGGCGGCTCCGGACCCGCGCGCGGTCGACCTCAGCCGGGTCCTTCCCCGCCGTGTGCTGCTGGGCGAGTCGGCGACCGCGTCGCTGCGCGTGCGCAACCGCGGTGCGCGCACGCTGCGGGGCCGCGTGCGCGATGCCTGGCAGCCGACGGCCGGAGCCCCCGAGGGACGGTTCGCGGTGAGCATCCCGCCCGGTGAGGCCCGCACGATCGACGTGCCGCTGCGTCCGCGACGGCGGGGTGAGCTGGTGAGCGCGTTCGCTGTGCTGCGCTCCGACGGTCCGCTTCGATTGGCCGGACGCCAGGCGCGTCTCGAGTCGCGCGGCGCGCTGCGCGTGCTGCCGCCGTTCACCGCCCGCCGCCATCTGCCGTCGCGGCTGGCGCGGCTGCGCGAACTCGACGGCAACACGAGCGTGCAGGTGCGCGGGCAGGGCACCGAGTTCGACAGTCTGCGTGAGTACGTGCGCGGCGACGACGTGCGCTCGATCGACTGGCGCGCCACCGCACGGTCTCACACGACCATGCTGCGCACGTGGCGGCCCGAGCGCGACCGGCACGTCGTGATCCTCATCGACACGGGGCGCACCGCGGCCGCGCGCGTCGGCGACGGCGTGCGGATGGATGCCGCGATGGAGGCGGCACTCCTCCTCGCGGCGCTGGCCACGCGCGCCGGCGACCACACGCATCTGCTGATGTTCGACCGCGCTGTGCGCGCCCGCGTCACACGCGTCGACGGACCGGCGCTCCTGCCCGCGCTCGTCGACGCGATGGCCCCGGTCGAGCCGCAGCTGATCGACACCGATTGGGACGCCGCGTTCGCGCAGATCCGCCTGTTGACCTCCCGTCCGTCGCTGGTCGTGCTGCTGACCGCGCAGGACGCCCCCGACGCGGCGCGCGGATTCCTCGGGTCATTGCCGGCGCTCACCGCCCGGGCACAGGTCCTGGTGGGCACGGTCACCGACGACGCCGAGCCGGCACCCGAGCGCCCCGACGCCGCCGAGGTGTACCGGATCGCCGCGATGGAGCGCACCGCACGCGACGCCGCCGTGGTCGCCGACGCCATCCGCCGAGCGGGTGGGGAGGCGATCGCCGACACCCCCGACGGGCTTCCGCCCCGCATCGCGGACCGCTACCTGGCACTCAAGGCTGCCGGGCGGCTCTGACCTCTCATCGCCCCAATCCTGAGAGAAGCCTGAATCGTGCCCTAGGCTCGCATCCGGACGGATCGCCGTTCCACCTCGTCCATGTGAAGGAGAAGACGACATGAGCGACCCTCGCCCGGAGAAGCCGGTCGAACCGACCCCCCTCGAACACACCCCCGTCGCGCCGTCGACGGCTGCCACCCTCGTCGCCGAAGGATTCGGCACGTTCCTGCTGGTCCTCGGCGTCATCAGCACCGCGCTGTTCGCCGCCGGCTTCGGTGAGGGCACCGAAGCCGCCAACAAGGGCGTCGGATTCCTCGGCGTCTCGCTCGCCGTCGGCCTCACGGTCGTCGCGGGCGCCTACGCCTTCGGTCCGATCTCGGGCGGGCACTTCAACCCGGCCGTCACGCTGGGCCTCGCCGCGGCGGGCCGGTTCCCGTGGGCCAAGACGCTGGGCTACATCATCGCCCAGGTCATCGGCGGTGCCATCGCGACCACGCTCATCGTGCTCGTCGGCCTGTTCGGTCCGGAAGGCTGGCTGTCGACCGCGCAGGACGGCGGCTTCGCGAGCAACGGCTACGACTCGCTGTCGCCGGGAGGCTTCGGCATCGGCGGCGCCATCGTGGTCGAGATCCTCTTCACCGCTCTGTTCGTCATCGTGATACTCGGTGTGACGCACCCGACGCGCGGCAACCCCGCGTTCGCGGGTCTCGTCATCGGCCTCACGCTGACGCTCATCCACCTGGCGACGATCCCCGTCGACAACACGTCGGTCAACCCCGCCCGCTCGATCGCGACCGCGATCTACGGCGGCGGCGAAGCCCTCGCCCAGCTGTGGGTGTTCATCGTGTTCCCGATCGTCGGCGCGCTGATCGCCGGCTTCGCGTACCGGGCGCTGTTCGACGGCACGCGCCGCTCGTAGCATCCGCTTCACGGAACGGGCCGGTCGCGCGCGACCGGCCCGTTCTCGTGCGTGCGGCGGTCAGCCGGCGACGAGCGTCGGCGTGCCGGACTCGTACTCGGTGAGGTCGCCGGTCTCGCCCAGCCGCGCGGCGCGGCGGCCGACCACGAGCATGTAGACGAGGAACGCTGCGAGCGCGAGCGCCCCGATGCCGATCTTGACGGCCCACGGCCACGGCTGCGCGGTGACGAAGCCCTCGATCAGTCCCGAGACGCCCAGCGCGAAGATGAGGCCGATCGCGATGATGCCGAGCGAGCGCCCGGCGGCGGCGATCGCCTCAGCGCGCGAGCGTCGGCCCGGGGCGACCCACGCCCAGAAGATCTGCAGCCCCGCGGCGCCGGCGACGAAGATGCTCGTGAGCTCCAGCAGACCGTGCGGCAGGATGTACAGCACGAACACGTCGCCGCGGTCGAACGCGAGCATCACCGCGGCGGCCGTCCCGACGCCGACCGCGTTCTGCACGAGCACCATGAGCGGCCAGATGCCGGTGATGCCGAAGAGCACGCACTGCGCGGCGATCCACGCGTTGTTCGTCCACACCGTGCCTGCGAAGACCGCCGCCGGGTTGTCGCTGTAGTACGCGGTGAAGTCGTTCTCGGCGTACTGCTCGAGCTGCGCCTGCGGACCCAGACTCGCGATCAGTGCGGGATCCCCCGACACCCAGAAGGCGACGATCGCCCCCACGACGATGAATCCGAGCGCGATCGCGAGCGTCGTCCAGCGCACGCGGTACAGCGCCGCGGGCAGCTGCAGCACGAAGAACCGCGGGATCTGCCGCAGCACGTTCTCGGGCGCTCCGGTCAGGCGCAGCCGGGCTCGCGCGAGCATCGTCGACACGTGATCGCCCTGCGGGGTGCGTCCGGCGGACGTCTTGACGTCGGCGAGATCCGCGGATGCCGCGCGGTAGCGGGCGACGAGCTCGTCGACCTCCGGGCCCGTCAGCCGCCGCGAACGGCTCAGCTCCTCGAGGCGCGCCCATTCACCCGCGCGTGCGGCGGTCAGGGCGTCGAGGTCCACGTCACCAGCGTAATCCGCCGGGATCGGCGGGTGCGGCATCCGTCGTCAGGCGATGGTGGTGCCGAAGAGCGAACCGACGAGGAACGTCGCGATCAGGGCCAGGGCACCGCCGATCAGCGTGCGGACGACCGCGCGCCACCGACTCGCACCGCCGATCCACGCCGCGACGTAGCCGGTGACGGCCAGGGCGACGAGAACCGCGGCGAAGGTCCAGGCGATGCGGGCCGGATGCGGGGTCAGCATGATCGTCGCGAGCGGCAGCAGGGCGCCGAGGGTGAAGGCGACCGCCGATGCGATCGCGGCCGCCCACGGGCTCACGACGTCCTCCTGGTCGATGTTGAGCTCGATCGACAGGTGGGCCTTGAGCGCGTCCTTCTCGGTCAGCTCGACCGCCACGCGCTGCGCGGTCTCTCGGCTGAGTCCCTGCGCCTCGTAGAGCCCGACGAGCTCCTCGAGTTCGGCCTCGGGATCCTCCGCCAGCTCGCGGCGCTCCTTCTCGATGAGGGCGTGCTCGGTGTCGCGCTGGCTCGAGACCGAGACGTACTCGCCCAAGGCCATCGAGATCGCGCCTCCGACGAGCGCGGCCGAGCCTGCCAGCAGCACCGGCAGGGACTGCGACGTGGCCCCCGCCACGCCGACCACGACCGCCGCGGTCGACACGATGCCGTCGTTGGCCCCCAGCACGCCGGCGCGCAGCCAGTTGAGGCGCTGCGCGAGTCCCGGACGATGCGGTTCGTCCGGGTGCGCCGTGAAGCTCGGCTCGGTGTCCATCGCCCCACAGTAGGCGATCACCCGGACCCCGCGGTTTACTGGAGACATGCCCCCCGGTGCCGCCGTCGTCGAGATCCATCAGGACGAGATCCTCACGGGCGAGGCGGTCGCCCTCGACGTGCAGCCGCTCGGGTTCTTCATGCGGGCCCTCGGCGCGTTCATCGACGTGCTGATCGGCATCGGCATCCTGCTGCTGTTCCTGTTCAGCGTGTCGTGGCTGCTGGGCGAGGACCTGCTCGAGGGTGCCGTGATGCCGATCGTGACGATCACGATGCTCGTGCTCGTCATGGTCGTGCTGCCCACGGCGGTCGAGACCGCCACACGCGGGCGCAGCCTCGGAAAGCTGGCCGTCGGCGGTCGCATCGTGCGCACCGACGGCGGAGCGGCGGGCTTCCGCCAGGCGTTCATCCGCGCCCTCGTCGGCGTGTTCGAGATCTGGTTCACCCTCGGCGCCGTCGCCGCCATCGTGGGGGCATTCACGCCGCGGTCGCAGCGCCTGGGCGATCTGCTCGCCGGCACCTACTCGGAACGCACCCGCACACCCCCGCTGCCGCCGCCGGCCGGCGGCGTGCCCCTGCACCTGACGGCGTGGGCGTCGACGGCCGACGTCGCGCGCCTGCCCGACCCGCTCGCGCGGCGCATCGCGCAGTTCATCCGCAGCGCACCCAACATGGAGTCCGCCGCGCGCACCCGCCTGTCGACAGCGCTCGCCGCCGAGGCCGCCGAGCACGTGTCACCGGTGCCGCAGACCGATCCCGAGGGATTCCTGCGGGCGGTGGCCGCGGTGCGCCGCGACCGCGAGCTGCGCGCGCTCACGCTGGAGTCCCAGCGGGTGGGCGCGCTCACCGCCGGTGCGACGGATGCGCGCGCGTTCCCTCAGCGCTGACCCGGCGGCCGTGTCCCACTTCCTGCCGTGTCACCCCTGCGCGTGTCCCACTTCCCGCCGTGTCACCCCTGCGCGTGTCCCACTTTCCGCTCACCGGGACGCGTCAGGTGAACGGGAATCGGGACGCGCTTCGCCCGGAGTGGGACGCGGGGGATCTCGATACACCGCGCCTGTGGCGCGGCACTCGATCTTGACCCGGTGCGCGTCAACGCCGCTGCGCGGCATTGATCCGCACCGCGTCAATACCGGTAGTGGTCGAGCTTGTACGGGCCGTCGACCGGAACGCCGAGGTAGGCGGCCTGCTCGTCTGTCAGCTCGGTGAGCTCGACGCCGAGCGCCGCGAGGTGCAGCCGCGCGACCTTCTCGTCGAGCGTCTTGGGCAGGATGTGCACGCCCACGGGGTAGGCCTGGGCGTTCGTGAACAGCTCGAGCTGCGCGAGCACCTGGTTCGAGAACGACGCGCTCATGACGAACGATGGATGCCCCGTGGCATTGCCGAGGTTCATGAGCCGGCCCTCGCTCAGCACGAGCACGCTGCGGCCGGTGGGCAGGCGCCACTCGTGCACCTGCGGCTTGATCTCGATGCGCTCGACGCCGTCGACGGCAGCGAGGCCCGCCATGTCGATCTCGTCGTCGAAGTGGCCGACGTTGCCGACGATCGCGAGGTGCTTGAGGCCGAGCAGATGCTCGGCGGTCACGACGCGCGTGTTGCCGGTGCCGGTGATCAGGATGTCGACGTCGCCCAGCACCGACTCGAGCCGGGCGACCTGGAAGCCGTCCATCGCCGCCTGCAGAGCGCAGATCGGGTCGATCTCTCCGACGATGACACGCGCGCCCTGTCCGCGCAGCGCCTCGGCCGCGCCCTTGCCGACGTCGCCGTAGCCCGCGACGAAGGCGACCTTTCCGCCCATCAGCACGTCCGTCGCACGGTTGATGCCGTCGGGCAGCGAGTGGCGGATGCCGTAGATGTTGTCGAACTTCGACTTCGTCACCGAGTCGTTGACGTTGATCGCCGGGAACAGCAGCCGCTGCGACGCGGCCAGCTCGTAGAGGCGGTGCACGCCGGTGGTGGTCTCTTCCGTGACCCCGATGATGCCCTCGGCCATGCGGGTGAACCGCTGCGGGTCGTCCGCGATGCTCGCCCGCAGCGTCTCGAGCACGATGCGGTGCTCCTCGGATGCCGCGGTCGCGGCATCCGGAACGACCCCGGCGGCTTCGTACTCGACGCCCTTGTGCACGAGCAGCGTCGCATCGCCGCCGTCGTCGAGGATCAGGTTCGGCCCGTCGTGCCCGCTCGCCGACCAGTCGAAGATGCGGTCGGCGAGGCGCCAGTACTCCTCGAGCGTCTCGCCCTTCCACGCGAAGACCGGCACACCGGCCGGCGCATCGACGGTGCCCGCCGGGCCGACGACGACCGCGGCTGCGGCCTCGTCCTGCGTCGAGAAGATGTTGCAGCTCGCCCAGCGCACCTCGGCGCCGAGCGCCGTGAGCGTCTCGATGAGCACCGCCGTCTGCACCGTCATGTGCAGCGAGCCGGCGATGCGCGCGCCGCGCAGCGGCTGGGCGGGGCCGAACTCCTCGCGCAGGGCCATGAGCCCGGGCATCTCGTTCTCGGCGAGGCGGATCTGATGGCGGCCGGCGGCGGCGAGGCCCAGATCGGCGACCTCGTACTCGAGGGCGGCGGGCGCGGCGACAGGCGTTTCGAGCGGCATCCCGCCATTCTCCCACGCCGTCGAACCCGCTGACCTGCCGCGCGGAGGCGGACTCAGACGCGCAGGGTCTCGTGCCGGACGACGACCCAGCCGCGGGGCACCGAGAGCCGCTCGGTGTGACTCGCGCACAGGTCGTGGGCGTGCGGATCACCGCCCGCCCCCAGCGGGCCGATCGCGGCCATCTGGTCGCCGTAATCGAAGGTGAGTGTGCTGACGGCCTCGCGGGCGCAGCCGACCTTGGAGCAGAGTCTCTCGCGCATCGCGCTCCACGCTAGCCGCGCGTGCACCCCGACCCCGGATGCCGCGCCGCCCGGTTCCACGAACCGTCACGATCCGGTCGAACCGGCACGCATCGCACGTCGGCTCGGCCGGAATGCGCCGGTTCGCGGCGCCCGCGTCGCGCGCGCTCGTAGGATGGGCGCATGGCGTGGCGCAGATCCCGGACGGCGGCGGTCCGTCGCCCCGACCGCCACGGCCGACACGGCCGACAGGGCCGCAGCCCCGTGGTGCGGCCGCCGCTCCCGCCGCTGGACACCCGGATCGACCGGTTCGACCTGTCCGTGTCGACCGCCGCGGAGTTCCTGCGGTCTGCGTGGCCCGAACTGCGCGAGGTGCGCTTCGAGATCGCCGACATGCCGCCTGCGACCGACGAGGACGGCATCCCGCGCTGGACCGTCCTCACCGACGCCAAGCGGATCATCCTGTACCGCCTGCCGATCGAGCGACTCGGACATCTGCATCGCGACGACGACCTGCACCGGCGGATGATGGTGGAGGGATGCGTCTTCCGCGCGGCCGCGGAGTACCTCGACAAGGATCCGTGGGACCTCGGCCCCGAGAGATTCAGATACTTCTGATGCGGCTCGGGTCAATGCCGTGCAACGGCGTTGAGGCGTGCCGGGTCAAGGTCGAGTAGCCGCCGCAGGCGGCGTATCGAGACCTTCCGATCGAGACCCCACGACCCTACGGGTAGACGTCGATCGACGGGGATGCCGCATCCGCGGGCCACACCGGATATCCGGCGAGCGCGGAGTCGCCGGTGAGCGACACGGCGGCGAGCACCTCGGCCCCGCCGGGGTCGAGCAGGTAGACGTCGCGCGGCCGGATGCGCACCGTGGCCGTGCCGGCGGGCGGAACCGTGGTCACCACCTCGTCCGACCCGTCGGGCGCCGACACGACGACGTCGATCGCCTCGGCGCCGGGGTTGGCGAGCGTCAGCACGGGCACCGGCCCCGTCGGGGTCGCGAACAGGCTCGGCAGGTCGACGGTCGGGCTCGGGATGTACCACGCGAAGTCGCTGAGACGGCCGAACCCGGTGGTCTGCCACACCGCCGACACCACGGGCTGGTCCGCCGACACCTCGACGACGTATCGGCCGATGCCGAGCCCGCCCAGGTCGATCTCGGTCGGCACGCCTGCCGTCAGCGGAACCGTGGTGGGTTCGAGCACCGGGGCGATGTCGCCCACCGCGCGCACCGTCACGGTCGCCTCGCCGTCC
>JAUHVN010000428.1 GCA_030425055.1 Actinomycetes bacterium
ACACGTCGGCGCGTCTGGCCGCGGTCGAGACGCTCGCCCAGCGCGCCGCCTACCGGGCCGACACGCTCGCGCGCGAGCGTGATGTCGCCGACGCGGCGCATCGCGCGGCCGACGAAGGACACCGCGCGCTCGCGAAGGTTCGCGAGCAGCAGGAGCAGCGTGAGGCCTCACGCGCCGCGCTCGCCCGGCTCGAGGCCGACGCCGCGGCCGTGGCCGCCGACCGCGTCGTGCTCGATCGGGCGGTCGCCGCCGAGACCCTGCGCGCCACGATCGAAGACGCCGCGCGCGACCGCCTCGCCGCGCGCGCGGCCGAGCAGGCGGCGGAAGAGGCGACCGAGGCGTGGTGCGCGGTAGGCGGCACCGCCGACGACACGATCGAGATGCTGCGCGCCGAGGTCGAGCAGCTCACAGGGCGGCTGGCCGTGTGGGCGGCTGCGCGCGAGCAGGAGCGAAGGCTCGGCGCCCTCGACGAGCGGCTGGCCACTCACCGTGCCACCGTCGCGAGCCTCGTGACGGCGGCGGCCGAGATCGACGAGCGCCGCGCCGGCGTGCCCGCCGTGCTCGAGGCGCTCGACGCCGAACTGGCGAGCGCGCGCGAGGCCGCCGGAGCCCTTCCCGCCGCCGAGGAGCGTCGTGCCGATCTCGCGACGCGCCGCGAGGCGGCATCCGAAGCGCAGCGGCTCGCTGACCTGCAGAAGACGGCCGAGGCGCGGTACTTGGCCGACAGCGGCGCGCACGACCGGGCTCGCGCCGAGGTGACCGAGCTGCTGCGCCGCCGCCTCGCCGGTCACGCCGGTGAACTCGCCGCCGCCCTCGTCGACGGCGAACCGTGCGCGGTGTGCGGTTCGACGGTGCACCCCGAACCCGCGCAGGTCGACGCCGAGCCCGTGACCGACGACGCGATCGCCGCTGCCGAGGCGGCGCGTGACGCGGCCGCCGCCGTCGAGAAGGCGACTGCGGATGCCGCGGCCGCGGCCCGATCGGCGCACGCCGACGCCGCTGCGCGATCGGGCGGTTCGGCCGTCGCCGAACTCGATGCGCTGATCGCCGAGGCCGACGCTGCGCTCGCCGCCGCACGCGAAGCCACCGCGGTCCGCGACCGGGCGACGAGGGAGCGCGCCGAGGTCGTCGCGGCGGACGCCGCGGCCGCCGAGGAGCGGACGTCGGTGACCGCGCGCCTCGATGAGTTGCGCACGGCGGTGGAAGTGGACGCCGCGGAGGTCACGCGCATCCGCGCCGACGTCGACGCCGCCCGCGGTGAGTCCGCAACGGTCGGCGACCGCATCGCGCACGAGACGACCCGCAGAGACGCCGCCGCGCGGCTCGCCGACCGGCTCGCAGCCGCGGCCTCGGCGGCCGCGGTCGCGGCCCAGGCCGAAGCCGACCGTGACGCGCGGGTCGCGGCATCCGACTTCGACCACCACACGGCCGCCACGTCGGCCCTGCGCGACGCCGCCGAGCGCGCGCGCCTCGCAGCCCGGGTGCGCGCGCACGAGACGTCGCTCGAGGCCGAGAGAGCCCGGCTGCGCGACCTCGAACTGGCGCTCGCCGGCGAGCCGGAAGAGCTCCTCGACCTCACCGCGGCCAGTGCGGCCCTGGCTGCGTCACGCGACGCGTGGGCTGCCGCGGTCGACGCCGCCGCGCACGCCGCGCAGCGCGCGACCCGCCTCGCCGACCTCGCCGACCGGGCACGTGCCGCGCACGACGGCATCGCGGGCCGGGTCGCCGATCTCGAGGTGATCGTGCGCCTCGCCGACACCGTCGCGGGGCGTGCGCCGAACACCCATCGCATGACGCTCGAGTCGTTCGTGCTCGCCGCCGAGCTCGAAGAGATCGTCGCGGCGGCCAACGTGCGCCTCGAGGAGATGTCGGCGGGGCGCTACCGACTTCAGCACTCCGACGCCCGCGCGGCCCGCGGTGCGGCATCCGGACTCGGACTCGAGATCATGGACGCCCACACCGGCCAGGCGCGGCCCGCCCAGTCGCTGTCGGGCGGTGAGACCTTCCTCGCGTCGCTGTCGCTCGCTCTCGGGCTCGCCGAGGTGGTCACCGGTCGCGCCGGCGGGGTGCGTCTCGACACGCTCTTCATCGACGAGGGCTTCGGCGCGCTCGACGACGAGACCCTCGACGTCGCGATGCGCACGCTCGACGAGCTGCGACAGGGCGGACGCACGGTCGGCCTCATCAGCCACGTCGCCGCGATGAAGGAGCAGCTGCCCGCTCAGCTGCTGGTCGAGGCCACCGCCGAGGGGCCGAGCGTCATCCACCAGGGCGTGGGGGTCGCGGCATCCTGATCGGGGCGACCACCTCGCGCCGGTCGTCGCGCACCCAACGCACGCCGTGCAGG
>JAUHVN010000429.1 GCA_030425055.1 Actinomycetes bacterium
GGTGAACCCCGTGCATCCGCTGCACTGCCACTCGGCGCCGTCGTGCCACATGTGGTGATACGTGATCAGCTGCGTACGCCCGTCGAAGACGTCGACGAGGCGGACCGGACCGTCGGCGCTCTGCAGGTTGTAGTCGGGCAGCTCGACCATCGGCAGCCGACGGCGCTGGGCGGCGATCGCGTCGAGCTCTCGCGTGGCCGCCTTCTCGCGCACCCGAAGTGCGTCGAGCTCGCTGCGCCACGTGTCGGCGTCGGCGACGGGCGGAAGTGCGGTGGCGGACATCGTGTCTCCCTCGATCTGCGCGGTCGGTGCGCTATGTTGACACTGTACACATCGCTCGTCCGACGTCAAGGGGTCAGGATGCCGCAGCCCGACGCCCCGCGTTCCTACCATCACGGCGACCTGCGCGAGGCGCTCATCGAAGCCGGACTCGAACTCACTCGAGCGGGCGGGGCCGACGGACTCGGCCTGCGAGACGCCGCACGTCGCGTGGGGGTCTCGGCGAACGCGGTGTACCGGCACTTCGCCGACCGCGACGCCCTGCTGTCCGCCGTCGCCGAGCGGGTGCAGCAGCAGGTCGCCGATCGGATGCTCGACCCCGACGCGGCACCGCCGGTATCGGCCCGCGCACGCCTGCGCGCCGTGGGCCTCGGCTACATCGGCTTCGCGCTGCGCGAGCCCGGCTGGTTCGATCTGGCCTTCGGCCGACCCGGCGCGCTGCAGGAGCGGATCGATCCCGCGCGGGTGCCCGCCCCGTTCGCGGCGCTGTCCGCGGCGCTCGACGCTTTGGTCGCCGACGGGTCGCTCGACGCGGCACGGCGGCCTGGCGCGGAGTGGCCCTGCTGGTCGGCCGTGCACGGCTTCGCGCTGCTGGCCCTGGGCGGACCGCTGCGCGGCGAGCCGGCCGAGACCGTCCAGGCCGCCGCATCCCGCACCGTCGACGTCGCGATCGCCGGCCTGCTGGAATGAGGGCGATCAGGGAACGATGACGAGCTTGCCGGGCACGTGTCCGGCCTCGACCTCGGCGAGCGCCTCGGGCGTCTCGGCGAGCGCGGCCGTGCGGTGGATGCGCGAGCGCAGCCGGCCGTCGCCCAGCATCTCGGCGAGCAGCGCGAGGTCGGCCTGGTTCCAGGTGACATTGACGCCGACGACCCGCTCGGGGCGGAATCGGCTCGAGATGAGGCCGCCGAAGATCCGCGTCGCCGGGCCGAGCACCACGCCGTCGCCCGGGCCGCCGATGAGCGCGATGGTGCCGTCGGGTGCCAGACGCTCGCGCAGGAAGGCGATCGGAGCGCCGCCGGCGATGTCGAGGATGACGTCGAACTGCTCGTCGAGCGACTCGACCTCGCCCGCCGCATAGTCGAGCACGCGGTCGGCACCGAGCTCGCGCACCATGGCCGCGTTTCGGGCGCTGCAGCTGCCCACGATGCGGGAAGCGCCGAGCGCCTTCGCGAGCTGGACGGCGTAGTGGCCGACACCGCCCGATGCGCCGAGCACGAGCACGCGTGCACCCTCGGTCATCCTCGCCTCCTGCAGCCCCTGCAGGGCGGTGATGCCGGCGAGCGGCACCGCGGCGGCCTCTTCGAAGCTGACGGACGCGGGCTTGGGCACGAGGTACTCGGCACGCGCGACCGTGCGCTCGGCGAGCGCGCCGGCCGCAGCGCCGAACACCTCGTCGCCGACGGCGAGCCCCTCGACGCCCGGCCCCACGGCCTCGACGACCCCCGCGACATCGACGCCGAGCCGCGCATCGCGCGGCGCACGCCAGCCCGAGGTCGGCCGCATGAACAGCGGGAGCCCCCGCATGTGGTGCCACTCGAACGGGTTGAGCGAAGACGCGCGCACCGCGACGCGCACCCTCCCCTCGGTCGGCTCGGGCACGGGCTGATCGGTGAGTTCGAGCGCTTCGGGTCCTCCGTAGCGCTGACGCGTGATGGCGCGCATTCTGGTCTCCTTCTCTGGCCGCGACACGGCGACCTTACACTGTATGGCTTGCGCTCCGATAGTAGACTTACGCCGTAAGTTAGTCAAGGAGGATGGATGCCGGACCCCGCCGACCGCGCCGCACGCCCGCCGCTCACGCGTGAGGCCGTGCTCGACGCGGCGCTCGAGATCGCCGACACCGAGGGCGTCGACGGCCTGAGCATGCGCGCCCTCGGCCGCCGCCTCGGCGTCGAGGCGATGTCGATCTACCACCACCTGCCCAACAAGCAGGCGGTCATCGACGGCATCTTCGATCGGGTGTGGGCCGAGGTCGACCTCGCGCCGAACGAGGACTGGCGCCGCGCGGTGCGCCGCACGGCGCGCTCGGCCTTCGTCACGCTGCTGCACCACCCCTGGGCCAA
>JAUHVN010000029.1 GCA_030425055.1 Actinomycetes bacterium
CCCGAGCGCGCGCGTGAAGCGCTCGCCAACATCCGCACGCTCAGCGCCACCGGCCTCGACGAGGTGCGCGGCGTGCTGTCGTTCCTGCGCGGCGACGAAGCGGGCTCGGTCACCACCGCGCCCCTGACCCCGCAGCCGCAGCTCGCCGACCTGCCCGACCTCGTCGCGCAGCGCACTGCGCTCGGCCTGACCGTGCGCCTCGACGACCGGCTGGGCGGCGCCGCTCCCACCGGCGTGATCCAGGCGGCGGCCTACCGCATCGTGCAGGAGGCCCTTACGAACGTCGTGCGCCACTCGGCGGCATCCGAAGCCGTCGTCACCCTCGAACGCGACGAGGTGGGGCTCGTGATCGTCGTACGCGACGACGGCACCGGCTTCGCCGCCGACACCCCCGAGGCGGCCGAGGGCGGTGGCATCCGGGGCATGCGCGAGCGGGCCGAGCTCGCGGGCGGCGCCCTCACCGTGGCATCCGGCGAACAGGGCACGGTCGTGTCCGCCCACCTGCCGTGGGAGGAACCGGCATGATCCGCGTCGCCCTCGCCGACGACCACGGCCTCGTGCGCGCCGGATTCCAGGCCCTGCTCGACTCCGAACCCGACATCGAGGTCGTCGTGACGGCGACCGGCGGGCGTGAACTGCTCGCCGCACTGCGGACGACGCCGGTCGATGTGGCCCTCGTCGACATCCGGATGCCGGACGGCGACGGCCTGTGGGCGACCGAGCAGATCGCCGCCGACCCGGCGCTCGCCGGTGTGCGCGTCGTCATCGTGACCACCTTCGAGCTCGACGAGTACGTCGCGCGCGCGATCCGGGGCGGCGCCAGCGGATTCCTCGTGAAGGACACTGAGCCCGCCGATCTCATCCGCGCGGTGCGCGTGGTCGCCGACGGCGACGCCCTCCTCTCGCCGGGCGTCACGCGGATGCTGCTCGAACGGGCATCCACGGGGCTGAGGGCGTCGACGGATGCCGCAGCCCTCGCCGAGCTGACCGATCGCGAGACGGAAGTGCTGAAGCTCGTGGCCGCGGGCCTGACCAACGACGAGATCGCGGGCCGCCTGTTCCTGTCGCCGCTGACGGCGAAGACCCACGTCTCGCGCATCATGCAGAAGCTGCACGCGCGCGATCGCGTGCAGCTCGTCGTGCTCGCGTACGAGACCGGCCTGGTCTCGCCCGGCTGGCAGGGCGACTGAGCTCCGCCCTCGTCGCCTACTCCCCGGGGAGCACGTCGATTCACTCCCGGCGGCAGATCCGCTGCGCCGCCGATCCGCGTTGACTCGGATCCACGCCGGGACGCCGTCCCGCACGACGAGAGGACCCCCATGCTCACCACGCTCGCGGCCGACCTGGTCGCCTTCCACCCCGCCGCAGGATGGGGCGGCCACGGCTTCGCCTGGTGGCTGATCCTGGTGCCGCTGTTCTGGATCGGCGTCTTCGCCCTGCTCTTCGCCATCTTCGGCCGCCGCTGGCGGCGCAGCGTCGCCGCGAACGGCTACGGACCCTACGCCCGCCAGGCCGCGGCCCGCAACGCGGAATCGACGCTGGCCGAACGGTTCGCGCAGGGCGACATCGACGAGGTCGAGTACCGCGCACGGCTCGAGGTACTGCGCGCGAACGCCTCCAGCTGACCCCTCACCCAGCTGACCCCCGGCCTGCCGGTCGACTACCGCCGGCGGGCCAGGGCGGTCGCCCACAGCAGCGTCACGCTGTAGACGACGGCGAGCACCAGCATGCCGGCCAAGGGCACGGTCCATCCGCCGGTGGTCTCGTGCAGCAGGCCGCTCAGCGGCGCGCCGAGCGCCCCGACGGCGTAGCCGACGCCCTGGACGAACGCCGACATGCCGGCGGCCTCGGCGTCATCGCGCGAGACCTGGACCAGCAGCGTGAAGATGACGACGAAGCCGCCCGCGTGGGCGATCGCCCCCGCGATGAGCCACACGCCGAGCAGCTCCGGCTGCACGAGGAGTCCGACCATGAGCACGAGCCAGCTCGCGCAGATGACACCGGTCGCCACCCCGCGCGGGGCGAACCGCGTGAGCAGCGGAACGACGAACGCACCCAGCACGCCTGCGCCCTGGTAGATCGATGCGACCGCCCCGGCCGCTGCGGGCGAATACGCGAGCTCGTCGGCGGCGATCGTCGGCAGCCACGTCGTGAGTGCCCAGTACACCGTGCACTGCAGCGCGAACGACACGGCGATCAGCCACGCGACGGGCCGGCGCAGCAGTCGGCGCTCACGTCCCGCGACGACCGGCATCGGGCCGGTCAGCGTGTCGGGATCGATGTCATCGGATGCCGCGCCCGCAGCCTCGACGCCGCGCGAACCGGAGTACCGCTCGCCCCAGCCCTCGCCCCGTGCACGCTCGCGTCGAAGGTGCAGGCTCCACAGCACGATCCCGACTGCGGTGATCGCCGACCAGGCGACCAGGGCCGCGGGCCAGCCGATCAGGGCGGCGATCGGAGCCGTGAGCAACGACGTCAGCAGCGACCCGACGTTGAGGGTGGCGGCATAGGCGGCGGTGACGACCACGACCCGCTCGGCGGGCACATCACGACGGATGATCACCGGCACGACGACATTGCCGACGGTGATGGCGACGCCGATCACGACCATGCCGGTCAGCATCCAGCCGAATCCCGGCAGCGCACGCACGAAGGTGCCGAGCAGCACACCCACGAGCGACGCGAGCAGCGCGAGCTCGGCGCCGGCGCGCCGGATCACCAGCGCCGCGACGGGGGTGAGCAGCGCGAACATCAGCACGGGCGCGGTGGTCAGCAGTCCGGCCGCCGCCGGCCCGATCCCGACGTCGGTCTCGATGTCGTTCATCACCGGGGTCGGCGCCACGATGGGTCCGCGCAGGCTCAGGGCGGCGACCAGCACGCCCGCGATGACGAGCCACGGGATGCTCCGTCTCGCGCGGGAGGCGGAGTCGGAGTTCACCCGCCGAGTTTAGGCGCGCGGGGCCGAGCGACCGTGTCCCACTTCCGGCTCACCAGGCGGCACCGGGTGAACCGGAATCGGGACACGAGAGTCCGCAATCGGGACATCGGTATCACTCCGCTACCGCGCGCGCCCGGTCCACGCACGCAGCTTCTCGAGCGGCCACGTCGTGACGATGCGGTCGGCGGGCACGCCCGCCTTCTCGGCGCGCTGCGCGCCGTGGTCGATGAGCGAGAGCTGACCGGGCGCGTGCGCATCGGAGTCGATCGAGAAGAGGCATCCGATGTCGAGGGCGAGCGCGAGCAGGTCGTCCGGCGGATCCTGCCGCTCGGGCCGTGAATTGATCTCGACCGCGACACCGTGCTCGGCGCACGCCTCGAAAACAGCTCGCGCATCGAACGTCGACGCCGGCCGGGTGCCCCGCGCACCTTCGACGAGTCGCCCCGTCACGTGTCCGAGGACGTCGACGTGGGGGTCGGATGCCGCAGCGACGAGCCGCCGGGTCATCGGCCCGTGCTCCATCCGCAGTTTGGAGTGGGCGCTCGCGACGACGATGTCGAGCTCGTCGAGCAGCTCGGGCTCCTGATCGAGGGCGCCGGCGTCGAGGATGTCGACCTCGATGCCGCTGAGCAGCGTGAACCCGTCGCCGCTCATCCCCGCGACCACCGCGAGCTGTTCGCGCAGTCGCTGCGGCGACAGCCCGTTGGCGACGCGCAGTCGCGGCGAGTGGTCGGTGAGGGCGAGGTACTCGTGCCCGAGCGCCCGTGCGGCATCCACCATGAGATCGATCGGGGTGAGTCCGTCCGACCAGTCGCTGTGCGAGTGCAGATCGCCTCGGAGCAGTGGCCGCAGCGCCGAGGACATCTCGACCCCGGCGCTCACGCGCAGTTCGGCCAGCCGGTCGGGCACGCGACCCTCCAGCGCCTGCTGTATGACCGCGAAGCTCGAGTCGCCGATGCCCTTGCGGCGCTTGAGCGACGCCGTGTCGCGCAGCTGCTCGTCGGTGAGACCCGCGATCGCGTCGGCCGCGGCCCGGAACGCCTTCGACTTGTAGCGCGACGACCTCTCGCGCTCGAGCAGCGTCGCGATCTCGGTGAGCGCGTCGTGCGGGTTCATGCCCGCCGGTTCGCGATCACTCGGCCAGGCGCGACCGGCGCACCACGACGGGCGCGCTCGCCAATCGGTGCATCGCCCACCCGAACATGATCGACAGGATGCCCATCGCGATCGCGAACGCCGAGACTCCGAACGCGACGACCGACGTGAACAGCGATGCGCGCAGGAACGACGCGTTCATCACGGTCGCGCGCACGGGGTCGTCCTGCGCGAGCTCCGCGTACGTCTGCCCTTCGGACGCGGCGAGCGCGTGGTGGTTGATGATGTCGGCCTGCACATACGCGGTGAACGGGCCGGCGACGACCTGCCCCTGGAACGCCATCGCATCGTCGGGGATGACGATCTTCTCGGCCTGCAGCTGCATCGAGACGGTGATCCACACCACGATCCCCACGACGATGAGCAGGATGCCGGCGAGGATCCCGAGGATCCCGACGACCTTGACTCCGCCGAGGCTGCGGGCGGGCGGCTCGACGGTGGCGGTGGTGTCAGCGGGGGCGGCGTCGTTCTCGTCCGACATGGATTCCTCCTGGGGTCGATGCCGCCCACGCTAGCGCCTCGGTCCGGGGGCGTGGAAGGGTGCCGCGCGGCCGTTCACCTGTGCGTCATGCGACGTCAGGCGGCCAGGCTGCGTGTCGCCTCGACCCACCGCTCGAGCGTCGCCGTCGCCGCGCCCGAGTCGACGGCCTCCGCTGCGGCATCCTTCGCCTCGGACAGCCGCTCGAGGATGGGGCGCTGCACCTGCGCCGAATCGCGGAAGAGCCGGTACGACACGATGCCGGCCGCGGCGTTGAGCAGCACGATGTCGCGCACCGGTCCGCTCTCGCCCGCGAGGACGCGCGTGACGACGTCGGCGTTGTGCGCGGGCTCGCCGCCCAGCAGGTCGTCGATGCGCGCCAGCGGAATGCCCAGGTCGCGCGGGTCGAGGTCGTGCTCGTGGATGTCGCCGCGGCTGACCTCCCACAGCCGGCTGTGACCGGTCGTGGTGAGCTCGTCGAGGCCGTCGTCGCCGCGGAAGACGAGCGCGGTCGCACCGCGCGTCTGGAACACGCCGGTGATGAGGGGCACGCGATCGAGGCTCGCCACCCCGACGGCGTTGGCCTCGGCGCGCGCAGGGTTGCACAGCGGACCGAGGAAGTTGAAGACCGTCGGCACGCCGAGCTCGGCGCGTGTGGGCCCCGCGTGGCGGAAACCCGGGTGGAACGCGCTCGCGAACGCGAACGTGATGCCTGCGCGGTCGAGGGTCTCGGCGACGGCCTCAGGAGACAGCGAGAGGTCGATCCCCAGTGCCGACAGCACGTCCGACGAGCCCGACCGCGAACTCGCGGCCTTGTTGCCGTGCTTGACGACGGGGATGCCGGTGGCCGCGGCCACCACGGCGGCCATCGTCGACACGTTGACGGTGCCGAAGCGGTCGCCTCCGGTGCCGACGATGTCGAGCACATCCGGCCGCACCGGCAGCGGAAGCGCGGCCTCGAGGATCGCGTCGCGGAAGCCGACGATCTCGTCGACCGTCTCGCCCTTCGCGCGCAGCGCGATCAGGAATCCGGCGAGCTGCGACGGCGTCGCATCGCCCGACATCACCTGGCGCATCGCCCACGTCGACTCCGACACGCTGAGGTCTCGACGATCCAACAACGTCGTGACGATCTCGGGCCACGAGTACAGGTCAGCCATAGCGCTAGAGCCTATCCCGCGCATCCATCGGCCTCATGGCGAGCTCGAAGCGATCCCCGAGTGATCCCGAAGGCGCCTCTCAGCCCCGTCGCAGGCGAATCGATGCGCGCGGATGCGAAAATCGCGCGCCGAGTTCAGCCATAATGGGAAATGTGACGACCTCCTCAGCGACCTATTCCCAGGCCATGCGGTCCGTCAAGCGGCCGGATCCGGTCGCTGTCGGCACCATCGTGTGGCTCGGCAGCGAGGTGATGTTCTTCGCGGGCCTCTTCGCGATCTACTTCACCCTGCGCAGCACCTCACCGGAACTGTGGGCGGAGCGCACGGAGCTGCTGAACATCCCCTACGCCACGGTCAACACCATCATCCTGGTGCTGTCGTCGGTCACGTGCCAGATGGGCGTCTTCGCCGCCGAGCGCTTCCAGCCGTACTCGACGAAGAAGCGCGGATGGCTCGGCTGGGGCATGGTCGAGTGGTTCTGGCTCACGTTCATCCTCGGCGCGATCTTCGTCTCGGGTCAGGTGTGGGAGTACGCGACGCTCGTCTACGAGGGCATGCCGATCTCGTCCGACTCGTACGCTTCCGCGTTCTACCTCACGACCGGCTTCCACGCCCTGCACGTGACGGGCGGACTGATCGCCTTCCTGCTCGTGATCGGCCGCGCGTACGCGGTCAAGAACTTCGGACGCAAGGAGATGACGTCCTCGATCGTCGTCTCGTACTACTGGCACTTCGTGGACGTGGTGTGGATCGCCCTGTTCCTCGTCATCTACTTCCTGAGATAAGAGCGGAGCTGAACCACCACATGGCACGAGAGACCACGCGCCGCTCTGGCGGGCGTCGCAGCCCTTGGGCCGCGGCCGCCCTCATCGGCATCGGCCTCCTGATCACCGGCGGCGGCTACGCCGGCGCGTCGGCAGCGATGGCAGCGACCGACACCGCCCCGGCACAGGCATCCGCCCTCACCGTCGAAGACGGCAAGAAGCTGTTCCAGGCCAACTGCGCCACCTGCCACGGCCTCGACCTGCAGGGCACCCAGGACGGCCCGTCGCTGTACGGCGTCGGCGAGCTGTCGGTGCACTTCCAGGTCAGCACCGGCCGCATGCCCCTGCAGATGCAGGGCCCCCAGGCGCCGCAGAAGCCCCCGCAGTTCACCGAGGAGCAGACGGCGGCCATGGCCGCCTTCGTCCAGTCGGTCGCACCCGGGCCCACCTATCCGGCCGAGGAGATCCTCGACGGCGGCGGCGACGCGTCGCACGGCGGCGAGCTCTTCCGCATCAACTGCGCCATGTGCCACAACGTGGCCGGCGCCGGCGGTGCGCTGACCGAGGGCAAGTACGCCCCCGCCCTCCACGAGGTCACGCCGCTGAACATGTACGCGGCCATGGTCACCGGTCCGCAGAACATGCCGGTCTTCAACGACATGACGCTGACCACCGAAGAGAAGCGCGACATCATCACCTACCTGCTCTTCCTGCAGGAGAACGAGTCTCCCGGCGGGTTCTCGCTCGGCTCGCTCGGGCCCGTGTCCGAAGGCCTGTTCATCTGGATCTTCGGTATCGGCTCGCTGATCGCGCTGACGGTGTGGATCACCGCCAAATCCAACTGACGTAACTGAATCACGCACGAACGAGGAGCAGCATGGCACACGAGAGTGACGCACTCGAGCACGAGAGGGCTTCGTGGAAGCCCTCCCCCGGGCTCGCCGTCGCAGTCGCCGACCCGGTGCGCAACCCGGAGCTCCCGCCGCACCGCGAGCGGATGACCGACAAGGATCCCGCTGCGATGAAGCGGGCCGTCCGCACGGTCTACACGCTCTTCTACCTGTCGATCGCCGGCAGCATCTGGGCCATCGCGGCGTACATGCTCTTCCCGATCGAGAGCGGCGAGATCGTCGCCATCCGCGACAACAACCTCTTCATCGGTCTCGGCATCGCGCTCGCGCTGCTGGCCATCGGCATCGGTGCCATCCACTGGTCGAAGGCCGTCATGACCGACAAGGAGCACACCGAGCCCCGCCACGCGACCCGCGGACGCGACACGACGCGTGAGGCCGCCATCGAGGCGTTCGCCGCCGCGAACGACGAGTCCGGCTTCGGTCGCCGCACCATGATCCGCAACTCGCTCATCGGCGCCCTCGTCGCATCGGTCGCACCCGCGGTCGTCCTCTTCCGCGGCCTCGCGCCGTTCAGCACCCCCGAGGACCCCATCGCGGGCAACCCCGTGGCGCTGCTCGAGGAGACGATGTGGGAGCCCGGCATGCGGCTCGCCCACGACCCGACCGGTGAGCCGATCCGCGCCGCCGACGTGACCCTGGGCTCGGCCGTGCACGTGATCCCCGAGGCGCTCGCAGAACTGAGCCACGAAGAGGGCTACCTCGACCAGAAGGCCAAGGCGATCGTGCTGCTGATGCGTCTGCTCCCCGAGCAGCTCATCGAGCCCGAGGACCGCAAGGACTGGTCGTACGACGGCATCGTCGCCTACTCCAAGGTGTGCACGCACGTCGGCTGCCCCGTCGCCCTCTACGAGCAGCAGACCCACCACCTGCTGTGCCCCTGCCACCAGTCGCAGTTCGACGTGACCGACCAGGCCAAGGTCATCTTCGGCCCGGCCGCGCGTCCGCTGCCGCAGCTGCCCATCATGGTCGACGACGAGGGCTACCTCGTCGCACGCAGCGACTTCACCGAACCCGTCGGCCCGAGCTTCTGGGAGCGCCATTGAGCACCTCATCCGCCGCCCTTCCCGGCGTGACCGCGGCACCGGGGACCGTCGCCTACGAAGAGACCGCCAAGGAGAAGCCGCTCGGCGGCCGCTTCGTCGGCGCCACCGCGAACTACATCGATGAGCGCACCAGCCTGTCGGGCATGGTCAAGGAGCTCGGCCGCAAGATCTTCCCCGACCACTGGTCGTTCATGCTCGGCGAGATCGCGCTGTGGAGCTTCGTCGTCGTGCTGCTCTCGGGCACGTTCCTGACGTTCTTCTTCCAGGCCTCGATGGTCGAGACGCACTACGACGGCGCGTGGGAGCCGATGCGCGGCATCGAGATGTCGGCGGCCATGGCCTCGACGCTCGAGATCTCGTTCGACCTGCGCGGCGGCCTGCTCGTCCGCCAGATCCACCACTGGGCCGCGCTCGTGTTCGTGGCCGGCATCGGCGTGCACATGCTGCGCGTGTTCTTCACCGGCGCGTTCCGCAAGCCGCGCGAGCTCAACTGGGTGATCGGCTTCGTGCTGTTCATCCTCGCGATGGGCGAGGGCTTCACCGGCTACTCGCTCCCCGACGACGTGCTGTCGGGCAACGGCCTGCGCATCATCGACGGCATGATCAAGGGCATCCCGCTCATCGGCACGTGGACCTCGTTCCTGCTGTTCGGCGGCGAGTTCCCCGGCCACGCGATCGTCGGACGCCTGTACGCGCTGCACATCCTGCTGCTGCCCGCGATCCTCGTCGGCCTGCTCGTGCTGCACCTCATGCTCATGGTGATCAACAAGCACACCCAGTTCGCCGGCCCCGGCCGCACGAACAGCAACGTGGTGGGCTTCCCGATGATGCCGGTCTACATGTCGAAGATGGGCGGCTTCCTGTTCATCACCTTCGGCGTGATCGTGCTGATCGCCTCGCTGTTCACGATCAACCCGATCTGGAACTACGGCCCGTACGACCCCTCCCCGGTGTCTGCGGGAACCCAGCCCGACTGGTACATCGGCTTCGCCGACGGCGCGCTGCGTCTGGTGCCGCCGCACTGGGAGATCGTGTTCCTCGACCGCACGTGGTCGTTCAACATCATCGTGCCGCTCGTGGTCCTCGGACTCTTCATCGTGCTGGTGCTCCTCTACCCCTTCATCGAGGCGTGGATCACCGGTGACAAGCGCGAGCACCACATCGCCCAGCGTCCGCGCAACGCGGCGACGCGCACCGCGATCGGCGCGGCCGGCGTCACGTTCTACGCCGTCCTGTGGGCCGCGGCATCGTCCGACATCATCGCGACGCACTTCTACCTCACGATGGAGGGTGTCATCCACACCCTGCAGGCGCTGCTGATCCTCGGACCGGTGATCGCCTACTTCGTCACGAAGCGCATGTGCATCGCGCTGCAGAAGAAGGACCGCGAGATCCTCCTCCACGGCTACGAGTCCGGGCGCATCGTGCGACTGCCCGGCGGCGAGTACATCGAGGTCCACCAGCCCGTCGACGAGTACGAGCGCTGGAAGCTCGTCGAGTACGACGCCTACGAGCCGCTCGTCGTGCGCCCCAACTCGCGTGGCCGCATCCCGTGGCACCAGAACCTGCGAGCGTCGATCTCGCGCTGGTTCTTCGAGGACCGCCTCACCCCGGTCACGCAGGCGGAACTCGACGCCGCGGTGGCGCACCAGCACCACGAGCTCGAGCACATCGCCGAGGAGGAGGACGCCGAGATCCAGGGCGCTCACGAGCGCGCCGGTGTTCCGGATGCTCCGCACGTGCCGATCGACGACGGCCACAACTCCGAGACCGCGAACCGCCCGTCGAACATCATCGTGTCCGACGACGACACCAAGCCCCGCAACCGCGAGAAGGATCCCAACTCCTGATCCGCGATTCGGCAGGATTCCTGCGGTAGCCGACGCTCAACGGGTCGGGCCTGTGTGGCCCGGCCCGTTAGCGTTGGGAGCATGACAGACGCCCTCACGCACTTCACGACCAAGCTCGCCCACGAGACGGATGCCTCCGACGTCTACGCCGCACAGAAGGCCGGCGAGCCGTTCGTGCTCGTCGACGTCCGCGGCGACGACGCGTGGGCGCAGGGGCGCATCGTCGGCGCGATCCACATGCCCCACCGCGAGATCGCCGAACGGGCTCCGCACGAGATCCCGGCCGGCACGGACGTCGTCGTGTACTGCTGGAGCCCCGGGTGCAACGGCGGCGCGAAGGGCGGTGCGGAGTTCGCGAAGCTCGGCTACCGCGTGCGCGAGATGATCGGCGGCTACGAATACTGGGCCCGCGAAGGCCAGCCGCTCGAGAACGACGAGGGCCCCCTTCCCCGCACGTTCGACCCGCTCGTCATGGTCGTCAGACCATGACGAGCGGGTCACGCGGACTCGATGTCCTCGCGGAACAGATTCGCGGCGGCGCCGTAGAACGTGGTCTCCTCGGTCGGATCACCCGACTCGACGTCGCACACGACCGCGGTCGCGTTGTCGCGGGTCCCCGCCTCGAGCGCCACGCGCACGATCGCGTCCGAGGCGTCGCCCGGCCGATGGAATCCCGCAAGGATCGCGGCGATCTCCTCTTCGGGCACGTAGTCGGTCACGCCGTCGCTGCACAGCAACCAGCGGTCGCCGACGTGCGGCGCATGGCTCGCCACGGCCACCGAGTCGTTCTCCCCGCCGCCGAGTGACGCGGTGATGACATTGCGCCGAGGATGCGTCGTCGCCTCCTCAGGTGAAATCAGCCCGTTGTCCACGAGCACCTGCACGAACGAGTCGTCGTGGGTCTCGCGTACGAATCGTCCGGCTCGGAGCAGGTAGGCGCGCGAGTCCCCGACGTGCGCAAGCAGGAGACCGCTGGGGCACAGCATGATGCCCGTGAAAGTCGTGGCCATGCCCTTGAGTGCCGGATCGCGTTCGACCTGGGCGCGCAGGTCCCAGTTGGCGCCTCGCACGCGCACGGCGAAGCCGTCGGCGTCGACCACACGCGATCCGCCGGCGACGAGCCGGTGCACAAGGGCTGCCGAGGCGAGGTCACCCGACGGCCCCCCGCCCACGCCGTCGGCCACCGCGGCGCCCCAAGTGGACGTGAACGCGGCATCCTGATTGACGGTCCGGTGCGGACCGACGTCGGAGGTCGCGCTCGCGCGCAGCCGCAGCGTCAAGGAGCTCAGCGCGCGAAGTATCCGCGGTAGTACTCGTACACCCAGCCGACGATCGCGACGACGAAGACGGCGATACCGATCGGGAAGAGCCATACGCCGACGGCGAGGCCGAGGATGCCCAGGGCCGCAGCACCGGCGAGCACGATCGGCCACCACGACCACGGGCTGAACTCGCCGAGCTCGGGGTCGCCGTCATCGATGTCCGCCGTCAGTACGTCTTCGGGCAGATCCCCACCCTGTGCGCGGTGGACGCGGTCGATGTAGAACGCGATCAGCGCAGCCATGAAAGCCGTGAACACCAGGGCGACGGTGCCGACCCACTCGATGCGATTCACGATCTCACCCTCGTGGGCGATGATGTTCCACCCGGTGTAGAGGATCGCGACGACGAGGAAGAAAGCGGTGAGCAGCCACCAGAGCCCGACGTTGGTCCGCATCTACTTCACCTCTCCATCGGCGAGATCCGCAACGGGCGCTTCGGGCGCATCCTTGGCGGGCCCCACCCCCACCGGCACGCCGGCCTCGGGGTGGTTGAGATCGAACGCGGGCCGCTCGCTGCGGATGCGCGGGATCGACGTGAAGTTGTGCCGCGGCGGCGGGCACGAGGTCGCCCACTCGAGCGACGCGCCGTAGCCCCACGGGTCGTTCACGGTGACCTTCGGAGCCTTGCGCGCGGTGATCCACACGTTGAACAGGAACGGGATCATCGACGCACCGAGGATGATCGCACCGACGGTCGACAGCTGGTTCTCCCACGTGAAGCCGTCGGCCTCGGAGTAGTCGGCGTAGCGGCGGACCATGCCCTCGACGCCCAGCCAGTGCTGGATCAGGAAGGTCATGTGGAAGCCGATGAACAGCATCCAGAAGTGCACCATGCCGATGCGCTCGTTCAGCATCTTGCCCGTCCACTTCGGCCACCAGAAGTAGAAGCCGGCGAACATCGCGAACACGACCGTGCCGAAGACGACGTAGTGGAAGTGGGCGACGACGAAGTACGAGTCGGATGTATGGAACGTCAACGGCGGCGACGCCAGGATGACACCGGTCAGGCCGCCGAACACGAACGAGATGAGGAAGCCCAGCGAGAACATCATCGGTGTCTCGAAGGTCACCGACCCTCGCCACATCGTTCCGATCCAGTTGAAGATCTTCACGCCCGTCGGCACGGCGATCAGCATCGTCATGAAGGCGAAGAACGGCAGGAGCACCGCCCCCGTGACGTACATGTGGTGCGCCCACACCGCGACCGACAGGGCCGCGATCGCGATCGTGGCGTACACGAGCGTCTTGTATCCGAAGATCGGCTTCCGGCTGAACGCCGGGAAGATCTCGGAGACGATGCCGAAGAACGGCAGCGCGATGATGTACACCTCAGGATGGCCGAAGAACCAGAACAGGTGCTGCCACAGCAGCACACCGCCGTTCTCAGGGTCGTAGATGTGGGCGCCGAGCACACGGTCGGCGGCAGCGGCGAGGATCGCGGCGGCCAGCACCGGGAACGCCATGAGGATCAGGATGCTGGTGACGAGCGTGTTCCACGTGAAGATCGGCATGCGCCACATCGTCATGCCCGGCGCACGCATTGTGATCACCGTCGTGATGAAGTTCACGGCACCGAGGATCGTTCCGAAACCGCTCATGCCGAGGCCGAGCATCCAGAGGTTTCCGCCGACTCCTGGCGAGAAGGTCGCATTCGCGAGCGGCTGATACGCGAACCAGCCGAAGGCCGCGGCACCCTGCGGCGTGAGGAAGCCGGCGACGGCGATCGTCGAGCCGAAGAGGAACAGCCAGAACGCGAAGGCGTTCAGGCGCGGGAACGCGACGTCGGGGGCGCCGATCTGCAGCGGCATGATGACGTTGGCGAAGCCGGCGAACAGCGGCGTCGCGAACATCAGCAGCATGATCGTGCCGTGCATCGTGAACAGCTGGTTGTACTGCTCCTTGGTCGGGATGATCTGCATCCCGGGCTCGAACAGCTCGGCGCGGATGATCAGCGCCATCACGCCGCCGATCATGAAGAACATCACCGAGGCGATGAGGTACAGGTAGCCGATCGTCTTGTGGTCGGTGGAGGTGATCCACTTGACGATGATGTTGCCCTTCTGCTCCACGCGCGAGGAGCTCAGCAGGGCCGCCTGGCGCGGGGGAAGGGTCGTCGGACGACCGTGGCCGGGTTCGTTGAGGGGAAGCGTGGTCGCCATCAGTTGTCTCCATCTGCCGGGGCGCCGCCCGTGCCGGGAAGATTCTGCAGTCGGTCGTACTCGTCGTTGATGTCACCGGTCTGCCCGGCGGCCTCGAGCGACGAGAGGTAGTCCTCGTACTCGGCCTCGCTGACGACCTTGACGTTGAACAGCATCATCGAGTGGTACTCGCCGCACAGCTCGGCGCACTTGCCGGCGTACTCGCCTTCGCGGGTGGGCGTGAAGGACCAGTAGTTGTCCTTCCCGATGTACATGTCCTTCTTATAGAGGAAGTCGATGATCCAGAACGAGTGGATGACGTCGCGCGAGTTGAGCTGGATCTTGACCGTCTTGTCGACCGGCAGGTACAGGGTCGGCAGCTCGGAGATGATGTCGCCGCGCTCGTCGGTCTGCGCCTGCGTGCCCATCGACCAGACGGTGTCGGCGTCGCTCTCGCCGTTGTACTGGAAGTCCCACGACCACTGCTTGCCGATCGCGGTGATCGACACGTCGGGGTCTTCGTACTGGGTTTCGAGGATCGTCTGGTCGCGCGCCGTGAAGGCGAAGAAGCCGATCACGAGGATGAGCGGCACGACCGTGTAGAAGATCTCGATCGGCATGTTGTAGCGCAGCTGCACCGGCAGGCCGACCTGCCCCTTGCGGCGACGGTAGGCCACGACGGCCCACAGCATGAGTCCCCACGTGATCACGCCGACGATGAGCAGGACGATCCAGGAGTTCACCCACAGACCCGACACCATCTCGGTGCGGTCGGTGGCGAAGGTCCCGTCGTCGGTGAAACCTGGGAGGTATCCGTTGAGCTCGGTCGGCGTGCATCCCGCGAGCGCGACGGCCGCCACGATCCCGATGGGAATCAGAGACCAGCGGAGACGGCGTTTCGAGGGCACGGGCGCACCTTTCAGAGTCCGAATTGCGACAGTGGCCAGTCTAGGGCAACCTCCCAAGGGATTCAGGCCAACCCTCCAGGTCGAGCCGTGTCCGACGCCGGATCCGGCACGCAGAAGGGCCCCTGCGCCGACATGCGGCGAGGGGCCCTCTGCGCGGGAGAAAGCGCTGATCAGTGGAAGCTGTCGCCGCAGGCGCAGCTGCCGGCGGCGTTGGGGTTGTCGATCGTGAACCCCTGCTCCGAGATCGTGTCCTTGAAATCGATCGTGGCGCCGTCGAGATACGGCACGCTCATGTCGTCGACGATGACCTCGACGCCCTCGAAGTCCACCGTCTTGTCACCGTCGAGGTAGCGCTCGTCGAAGTAGAGCTGGTAGATCAGTCCGCTGCATCCGCCCGGCTGGACGGCGACGCGCAGACGCAGGTCATCGCGGCCCTCCTGCTCGAGGAGGCTCTTGACCTTGAAGGCGGCGGCGTCGGTCAGGGCGACGCCGTGCTCCTTGGCCGTCTGGTCGGTCGACAGTGCGGTGTCGGTCATCGGTTTCCTCCGGGTCGATGGCGGATGTCCCGATTGTACGCCGCCGGGCGGGCAGGGGGCT
>JAUHVN010000430.1 GCA_030425055.1 Actinomycetes bacterium
TCGGGCGGGCAGGCCCAGCGCGTCGCACTCGCGCGCGCCCTCGCGGCCGACCCCGACGTGCTGCTGCTGGATGAGCCCATGGCGGCGCTCGACGTCGAGGTGCGCGCCGACGTGCGCGTCGACCTCGCGCGGCACCTGGGCGGGTTCGGCGGCGCCACGGTGCTCGTCACCCACAGCACCGCCGACGTCGCCGCGCTCGCCGACACTGTGGTCGTGCTCGAGGACGGGCGCGTGACCCAGACCGGCACGCTGGACGAGCTGCGCGCGGCACCCGCGACCTCATACGTGGAGCGGCTGCTGCGCGTGGCGTGACGGGCGCGGTGTCGGCCGCCGGTGGCAGGATGGCGTCGTGCTCTTCGCCGAGGTCGCCGCCACCGCCGAGCGGGTCGCCGCCACGTCGTCGCGGCTCGGCAAGGTCGACGCCCTCGCCGGGCTGCTGGCCGCCCTCGAGCCCGATGAGGTTGCGCCGGTCGTCGGGTTCCTCGTCGCGCGCCCGCGTCAGGGGCGTCTCGGCGTGGGGTGGCGCAGTCTCTCCGCCGCCGACACCGCCGGAGGTGCGTCCGAGCCGTCGCTCACCGTCGGCGAGGTCGACGTCGCGCTCGATGCGCTCGCGGCCGCCGGGGGAGAGGGTTCGGTGGCCGCGCGCCGGGCCGCGCTCGACGCGGTGGCCGCCCGCGCGACACCGCCCGAGTGGGATCTGCTCACGCGCGTGATCCTCGGCGAACTGCGCACCGGTGCCCTCGAGGGCGTGCTGCTCGACGCCGTCGCCCGCGCCGCCGAACGGCCTGGTCCTGCCGTCCGCCGGGCGGCGATGCTGTCGGGAGACCTCGGCGAGACGGCGCGCATCGCCCTGACCGAGCCGGCCGAGGCGCTCGAGGCCGTGTCGCTGCGCGTGGGCACCCCCGTGCTGCCGATGCTCGCCGCCACCGCGGCGTCCCCGGCCGACGCCGTCGCCGCGACGGGCGCGGCATCCGTGGAGTACAAGCTCGACGGCGCGCGCATCCAGGTGCACCGTGACGGCGACGATGTGCGGGTGTTCACGCGGGGCCTCGCCGACATCGCCCACCGCGTGCCCGAGATCGTCGCGCGCGTACGCGAGCTGCCGGTCGAGCGGGTGATCCTCGACGGCGAGACGCTCGCGATCGACGACGACGGTGCGCCGCGACCGTTCCAGGACACCATGGCGCGCTTCGGCTCCGAGGGCGAGGCGGTCGTCGCGCTGCATCCGTGGTTCTTCGACATCCTGCACGTCGACGGACGCGACCTCATCGACGATCCGCTGACCGCACGGCTCGAGGCGCTCGAGGCGGTGGTGGGTGGCATGCGCATCCCCGGCATCCTCACCGACGACCCCGGCGCCGCCGACGCGTTCTCGCGCGACGCGCTCGCCGCCGGGCACGAGGGCGTCATGGTCAAGGCCGCCGACTCGGTCTACGCGGCGGGTCGCCGCGGAAAGAGCTGGCTCAAGGTCAAGCCGGTGATCACCGTCGACCTCGTCGTGCTCGCGGTCGAATGGGGGTCGGGCCGGCGGACCGGCATGCTGTCGAACCTGCATCTCGGCGCCCGCGACCCCGACGGCCGGTTCGGTGAGCCCGGCGGCTTCGTGATGGTCGGCAAGACGTTCAAGGGCCTCACCGACGAGCTGCTGCGGTGGCAGACCGCGCACTTCCCGACGATCGAGAGCCGGCGAACCGCGTACGCGGTGCACGTGCGCCCCGAGACCGTCGTCGAGATCGCGCTCGACGGCGTGCAGCGCTCGACGAGGTACCCCGGCGGCGTCGCGCTGCGGTTCGCGCGGGTCAAGCGATACCGCCCCGACAAGCAGGCGGCCGACGCCGACACGATCGAGTTCCTGCGCGGGATGCTGCGGTGACGCGCATCGTCGTGCTCACCGGCGCCGGCATCTCGGCCGAGAGCGGCGTGCCGACCTTCCGCGACGCCGGAGGACTGTGGGAGGGGCATGCCGTCGAAGACGTCGCGAGCCCCGAGGGGTTCGAGCGCGATCCCGACACCGTGCTGCGGTTCTACGACGCGCGGCGGCGGGCTCTGGCATCCGTCGGTCCCAATGCGGCGCACCGGGCACTCGCGCGGCTGGAGTCCGCGCTCGGCGACGACGTGCTCGTGGTGACCCAGAACGTCGACGACCTGCACGAGCGTGCCGGGTCGCGCAACCTCGTGCACATGCACGGCGAACTGAAGCGCGCCCTGTGCGTCGCGTGCGAGGCGCGGCCCGAGTGGCACGACGACCTGCTCGACCGCCCGGCGTGCCCCGCGTGCGGAGAGCGGATGCTGCGCCCCGACGTCGTGTGGTTCGGCGAGATGCCGTACGGGCTCGACCGCA
>JAUHVN010000431.1 GCA_030425055.1 Actinomycetes bacterium
GCCGAATCGCCCGTCCGACCGCCGCCAGCACGGTGATCGCGCCGATTCCCGACAGCACGATGGCTCGGAGCAGCGGCATGCGGACAGCCTAGTGGCGCCGCTCGGCGCGACTGGATCGGTGCTGCCTGGGCTCGGGGATCACCCCCAGCGCTCCAGACCTCCGAAGCGACTCGGCCACCCGGCGTCCTTGGGGGCCGTTTCATGCCCGGCGAGCTCGTGCAACCACGGCGGCTGCTCGTCTATCCCCACCGACCCCGCACCGGTCGTGAAGTAGGCGACGATCGGAGGGCTTGCGACGAAGGCGGCCGCGAGGACGGCGGCACCGGGCGCCGTCACGATCGCGAGGCGGGCGTGGAGACTGCGCATCAACGTCGCGAACGCCTCACAATCGTGGGGAGTCGTTCCTATCGCGCTCGCCGGAAGCAGGTCACGCAGGCCACTCACTATCTGTTCCCGCTGTGCCTGCGTGAGCCGCTGATAGGCGGCCGCGTACGCCCTGTCCGCGACGGCGGTCGGCACATTCCCCAGCACGTGGGCATAGCGGGCGATCTGCTCGTCTTCGCTGATCACGCGCTTCGTGTGTACCCGCTTCACGGCCCCTCCCGGTGATGGCGGATAGATTACGCCTCCCGGTGACCGTTATCGTTCTGTGACCTTCGCGGGCTCGATTCACCGGGGAAAGTATCTTCGAATGTCGGAGGTCATTGAGAGCATGAGACATGGCCTTCTTCCCCGACCTCTCGCGGCACGTCGGTGCTCGACATGCGGGCGCCCGCACCCCCGGCCGGCGACGACGTCAGCGACGCCGCGACGGATGCCGCACCCCGGGCCGAGCGGTGGCACGCCCCGCTCAGCGCGGCGCTCATGCGCGGCACGCTCAGCTCCGCACAGCACGACGTGATCCTCCACGGCCTGGGCGAACCACCCGCCGGCGGTGACGACGCCTGGCGACTCGCAGCCGACCAGCTGATCGCCGAGGCGCCGGAGCGCACCGTCGAGGATCTCGCCCGAGCCGCGCGCACGGTTCGCGACCTGCTCGATCCCGAGGGTGCCGCACGTCGTTTCGACGAGCGCTTCGGGGCGCGCTCCTGGCGCATGTGGACCGACCGCGACGGTGTGATGCGCGGGTCGATCGTCTTCGACGACCACGGCGGCACCTGGGCGCAGACGATCATCGACGCGGCGCTGCGCCCCCGGCACGGCGGACCCCGCTTCGTCGACCCCGCCGAGAAGGCGCGCGCGCAAGACCTGGTCGACGATCCCCGGAGCAACGACCAGCTCGCGTACGACCTCATGCTCGACACTTTGCGCGCGGGCGCGCTCGCCGACGCCGAGACCGTGTTCGGCACGCGTCAGGCCGGCATCCGCATCGTCGTCAGCGAAGCTGCACTGTCCACCGTGGACGCCGGCGGACCGGCGGTCGCGCTCACGGAAGACCACCGCGCCGCGCTCCCCGCCTGGCTCGCCGCGCAGACCGCATGCGACAGCGGATCCGTCGACTGCACCGTCGACCGCGCCGGCAATCCCCTCTACCTCGGTCGGGAGCAGCGCCTCTTCAGCAGCAAGCAGCGACTCGCCCTCGCGATCCGCGACGGCGGATGCCGGTGGAAGGGGTGCGACCGGCCAGCGTCCTACTGCGAGGCACACCACATCGATCACTTCGTCCGCGACGAGGGATGCACCGACATAGACCGCGGCATCCTCCTCTGCAGGTTCCACCACATGCAGCTGCATCATGGCGGATGGCGGATCACCCGCACCAAGCTCGACGATTTCGTCCTCCATTCACCCGACGGTTCGGCATCCGTCGACCTCCGACCGCCCCTGCCCCTTCGACATGCGTGGGGCGACCTCGCCCCGCCGCCGAAACGCTTTCGACCCGCCGCGTGAACCCGCGATCGGGCGGCGGCCGGGCACGCGCCGGCCGAGCACCGAACAGCCGGCTTAGACCGCGGGCCGGAACCGGATCGGATACCGCACGGGCCCCGTGTTGCCCGACACCGGAAGCCACTCCCCCGGACCATCGGCCTCGGCCTGAGGCATCCGCCGTGCCAGCAGCGGCAGGGCGACCGACATGTCCGTCCGAGCGACGAAGTGGCCGAGGCAGTGATGGATGCCACCGCCGAAGCCGCTGTGCAGCGGTCGATCCTCCACGGTGAGGTCGATCCGCGTTCCCGAACCCGCCCCCGCCGACCCCATCGCCGCAGGGTCGGTTCCCATCGCGTGCGAGAGCACCTGCACGATCCCGCCCGCCGGCACCCGCAGGCCGTTGAGGTCGACGTCCTCGATCGCCTCGCGCGTCACCCACGTCACGGTCGGGTTCACGCGCATGATCTC
>JAUHVN010000432.1 GCA_030425055.1 Actinomycetes bacterium
CAACCTGTCGGCGTCGCTCCCGTACATCGCCGTCACGGTCGACCGCGACGCGGCCGCAGAGCTCGGCCTGTCGGAGGTCGCCGTCGGTGCGCTCGTCTCGAACACGATGCAGCCGCAGTCGATCGGAGTGATCGAGGTCGACGACACGGCGCTCACCGTCTACCTCGCGGCATCCGACCCGCCCGTCACCATCGAGGAGCTGCGCGAGCTGCCGGTGCCGACCGCCGCCGGGCCGGTGCCGCTGGAAGACGTGGCCACCGTCGAGCAGAGCGAGGGGCCGACCTCGATCACGACCGAGCGCGGTCAGCGCACCGCCACGGTGACCGTGACGCCGTCGACCGACGATCTCGCCGCAGCCTCGGCGAGTGTCACGCTCGCGCTCGAAGACGCCGACCTGCCGACCGGCGCCGACGCGACGCTCGGTGGCGTCGTGACGCAGCAGCAGGACGCCTTCTCGCAGCTGGGTCTCGCCCTGCTCGCGGCGATCCTCATCGTGTACATCGTCATGGTCGCGACGTTCAAGTCGCTGCGACAGCCGCTGCTGCTGCTGATCTCGGTGCCGTTCGCGGCGACCGGAGCGATCCTGCTGCAGATCGTCACCGGGGTGCCGCTGGGCGTCTCGTCGCTCATCGGCGTGCTCATGCTCATCGGCATCGTCGTGACGAACGCCATCGTGCTCGTCGACCTCGTCAACCAGTACCGCGGGAAGGGGCTGACCGCGCACGACGCCACCATCGCCGGCGGATCGCGCCGTCTGCGGCCGATCCTCATGACGGCGCTCGCGACGATCTTCGCGTTGACCCCGATGGCGCTCGGGATCACCGGCAGCGGCGGGTTCATCTCGCAGCCGCTGGCGATCGTCGTGATCGGCGGTCTCGTGTCGTCGACCGTGCTGACGCTGCTCGTGCTGCCGACGCTGTACAACCTCGTCGAGGGCGCCAAGGAGCGCCGCCGCGAGAAGCGCGGCGAGCCGGCCCTCGAGTCGGCGGACGCCGAGCGCGAGCCCGCCCTCGTCGGCGCCGGCGCGGAGCAGCCCGCCGAGACGCGGCGCGAACGCCGGATGCGGCTCGCTGCCGCGGCCGCGGCGACCGGCGCCGTCGCGGCAGCCGACGACGTCGACGTGCCCGTGATCGAAGAGGGCCCCGACGTCGAGGTGCCCTCGACCGAGCCCGCACCGGCGGCGGCGGACGCTGCCGCGCAGGCCGAGGAGGGCGACGAGGCCGACGTCGAGCCGGAGGCCGGCGAGCACGTGGAGGCCGAGGAGCACGCGGAGGACGCAGCCGACGAGAACCCCGAGTCCGAGGCCGAGGTTGAGCCGGATGCCGAGGGTGAGCCCGGGGCCGACGGGGATCCGGAGGCCGACGTGGACGCCGGCGCCGAGGCGGAACCTGTAGGCGAAGCCGAGTCCGAGCCGGGCGCCGAAGACACCCCCGACTCCGACCGCGGGCCCGACGCCCCCTGACCCGCGTCCCACTTGCGGCTACTCGTGTCCCGCTTTCAGTCCACATCGACCCCCGTCGTAGACCGAGAGTGGGACACGGTCGCTGTCACGCGCGCTGCAGCCAGGGGCGCAGCATCCGGGTGACCCACGGCAGGACGAAGTAGGTCATCACCGGGGTCAGCGCGATCGTGGCGGTGAGCACGCGAAGCACGAGCGGCAGGTCGGCGAAGCCGGGGATGAAGCCGAGCAGCCACGTCGCGAGCAGATTGGTCGGGAAGAAGCCGAGCCAGATCGCGACGGCCTGCTTCCACCGCGGCGGCGCGGGCGGGATGGGCTGCTGCACTGGCCCTGTCGCCGTCGACTCGGATGCCGGATCCGCCAGAACCGTCGCCATCGGGGCGTCGAACCAGCCCTCGATTCCCGTGCGCCGCTCGACGCGCACCTCGCTCGCGAACGCCGCGCCGGAGTCGAGCCACCATGCGCGCTGACCCGATTGCTCCCACCCTTCGAGAGTCGGGATGTCGCGGAAGCGGTAGAGCATGTACCAGAGGTCGCTGCCCTCGCCCGCGCGCACCCAGCCCGATCCGAGGAAGCCGTCGAAGCGGGCGGCGAGGTCGGTGCCGGCCTGCATCCAGCTCGTGGCCTCGGCGGTGCGGGCGGGGTCGATGCGCCGCTCGATCGCGACGGTGATGGGGCGCGCGGGTTCTGCCATGCCTCCATTGTCGGCGGGCGATGTGACGGTCGTGTGACGAGGTCAGGGCAGGGCGGGTGCGAACTCCAGAGGAACCGCGATCTCCTGCGAGGGCGCGTCGTCGGGGTAGACCGCGGATGCCTCGTACGGCATGCCGTCGAGGGTGAGTGTCACGTCGTACGTGAACGGGAAGTCGCCGAGCCC
>JAUHVN010000433.1 GCA_030425055.1 Actinomycetes bacterium
GCACCATCGCGATGAACGCGCGCTGCCGCTGACCTCCCGACAGCTCGTCGAGGAAGCGCGCGCGCAGGTCGCCGAGGTCGAGGTAGGCGAGTGCCCGCTCGACGGCGTCGCGGTCGTCAGCGCCGAGCCGGCCGCCGGCGTGGGGGAACCGACCGAACTCGACGAGGTCCTGCACGGTCAGCCGCGCGGTGAGATGGTTGTCCTGCCGCAGCACCGCCAGTCGGCGTGCGAGGTCGCGCGGCGGCGCGTTGGCGACATCCTGCCCGTCGACGGCGACGCGACCGGCCGCCGGCGCGATGAGGCGCCCGATCGCCGAGAGCAGCGTCGACTTTCCGGCTCCGTTCGCGCCGATGATGCTCGTCACTCCGACGTCGCCGAGCTCGAGCGTCACGTCGTCGAGCACGACGTGCGCGCCGTACCGGTGGGTGAGGTGGTCGACGGTGATCATCGGGCGCCCTTTCGCAGCACGAGGAAGAGGAACAGGATGCCGCCGGCGAACTCGATGACGACCGACAGCGTCGTCTGAAGCGCGAACACCCGCTCGAGCACCAGCTGCCCGCCGACGAGGCACACGAGTCCGACCAGCACGGCCATCGGCAGAGTGTGGCGATGGCGGAACGACCCGGAGAGGGCATAGCCGAGGTTGGCGGCGATGAGGCCGAGGAACAGGGTCGGCCCGACGAGGGCGGTGGATGCCGCGACGAGCACCGCCACGATCGCGAACAGCAGCGACACGGTCGCGCGATGACGCAGGCCCAGACCGATGGCCGCCGGTGCGCCGAGGGTGAGCACGTCCAGCCGCGCGTGCAGGGGCACGAGCACGGCGAGGGCCGCGCCGATGATGACGAGCGAGAAGGTCAGCAGCTGCGGATCGGGGCGGGTGAAGCTCGCGAAGAACGCGTCCTGCAGCACGGCGAACTCGGCGGGGTCGATCATCCGCTGCAGCCACTGCGTCACCGAGCGGAAGAAGACGCCGAAGACGATGCCCACGAGCAGCATGAGATGGATCGATCGACGCCGGCCGGCGAACAGCCAGCGGAACAGCAGCACGGCGAACCCGGTCATCACGACGATCCCGACCAGCCACATCAGCGTGGGGTCGGCGGTCGCCAGGGTGAGCGAGCCGAACGCGAACACGACGATCGTCTGGATCAGCAGGTAAAGGGCGTCGAACCCCATGATGCCGGGGGTCAGGATGCGGTTCGCCGTGATGGTCTGGAAGACGACGGTCGACGCGCCGATGGCGGCGGCGACGGCGAGCATCGCGAGCACGGTGCGGCCGCGCACCTTCAGCGCGTAGTCGAGTGACCCGGGGATGTCGGTGAACAGATACAGGGCGATCAGGGCGACGACGACGGATGCCGCGAGCGCCAGGCGGATGCCGGGCGACAGGTCGCGCAGTCGCGTGCTTGCCCGACGGGCGAGGCCCGGTCTCGCCGGCGCGACCCTGGTGTCAGTGGGCACGGGACCCCCTCCGCAGCAGCAGCCAGAGGAACAGCCCCGCCCCGATCGTGCCCGCGACGACGCCGAGCGGGATCTCGTAGGGGAACCGCACCAGCCGGCCGATGAGGTCGCAGACGAGGATGAAGCCCGCCCCGAGCACCGCCACCCAGGGGATCGAGCGGCGGACGTTGTCGCCGAGCACCAGGCTGACGATGTTGGGCACGACGAGACCGAGGAACGGGATCATCCCGGCGGTGACGACGACGGATGCCGTGATGATCGCGACGATCGTGACGCCGAGCGCGACCACCCGGGCGTAGTTCAGGCCCAGGTTGACGGTGAATTCCTCGCCGAGACCCGCGACACTGAACCGGTCGGCGGCGATCCACGCGACGACGACCATCGCGGCGGCGATCCACAGGAACTCGTAGCGGCCGCGCAGGACGCCCGAGAAGTCGCCGGTCATCCAGGTGCCGAGCGTCTGCAGCAGGTCGGTGCGGTAGGCGATGAAGGTCGTGATCGCGCCGATGATGCCGCCGAGCATGATGCCGATGAGCGGCACGAGCATGATCTGTCGCACGGGCACGCGCCGCAGGATGGCCAGGAACAGCGCCGTGCCGGCGAGCGCGAAGACCGCGGCGACCGCCATCTTGCCCGGCAGCGGCATCGCCGGAGCGAGCAGTGTGACCACGAGGACGCCCAATGCGGCCGACTCCCCCGTACCGGCGGTCGCGGGCTCGACGAAGCGGTTGCGCACGATCATCTGCATGATGAGCCCCGCGATCGCCATCGCGGCGCCGGCGAGGATGACCGCCACCGTGCGCGGGATGCGGCTCGCGAACAGCACCAGCGCGGCATCCGAGTCGGCACCGCCGGTCAGCAGCGCGAGCG
>JAUHVN010000434.1 GCA_030425055.1 Actinomycetes bacterium
CAGGCTGATGGCGGCTTCGCCGCCGTCGCCGGCATCGATCGCGGTCTGCGCGGCGGCGAGCTGCTCGTCGGCGAACGCGAGACGCCCGCGCGCCTGGTCGGGATTGTCGGCGATGGTCGCGAGAGCCTCGGGCGCGTAGCGGCCGGTGAGGGTCGCGAGCGTCGCGGACGCGGCATCCAGGGCGCCCGCGGCGGTGCGGCTCTCGCCGCGGATGCGCTCGAGCGCCTCGGGCGCGTTCTGCTCGAGCTTGCGCAGCTCGTCGAAGTCGGCGGCCTTCTCGTCGAGCTCGCGGTTGGCGTTGTCGCACAGCTCGAGGATGCGCGCGTTCCACTCGCGGGTCTGCTGTTCGGTGTCGGGCTCGGCGTCGTCGAGTCGCTGCTTGAGCGTGAACGCCTCGTCGAGCGCGGTCCGCGCCGCGGTGAGCGCCTGCTGGAACGGGGCCGTCGCCGCTTCGCCGAACTGGGCCTTGGCGAAGCCGAGCTCCTGCTCGCTCGTCTTGAGGGCGTCGTCGGTGGCGACGAGCGCGGATGCCGCACGGCGCGCGAGCTCGGCGGTGCTGACGCTGTCGCCGCCGCTGCCCCCGCCGCCCCCGCGCTTGCGGCGGCTGCGGATGATGAGCCACACGATGACGCCGATCGCCGCGACCACGAGCACGATGACGATCCAGACGGGGAAGCCGCCGCCCCCGCCGCCCACCGCGGCCTGCAGGCCGTCGGCGGCCGCGATGGCGGCGCCCGACCAGTCCTCGGCAGCGAGCTCGGGCTGGATGCGCTGCTGCTCGATCTGTCCGAGCTGGTCGAAGCTCACCGGGCCTTCCGAGTCGCCCGAGAGGTAGTACTGGCGGGCGTCGACCGCGACGGCGAGCAGGTACTGGTTGGGTCCGAGACCGTTGGCGATCGCCGTCTGGTCGGCCCAGGACTCGGCGTCGGACGGATTCGTGAACTCGTCGACGTACACGACCCACAGGTCGACGTCGGTCTCGGCGCTGAGGCGCTCGAGGCGCTCCTCGGCCGCGGCGCTTTCCGAACCCGACATGACGCCGGCGTCGTCCATGACGTACTGCGAGCCCAGCGAGACGGGGTCGGTCGCCGAAGCGGCCGTCGTCGCCGTGAACATCAGAGCGAGCGCCGCTGTGAGCGACAGTGCCCATCGCGCGCGCATCGAACCCCCTTCACCGGGATGCCTCGTCCCGGCCCCCGCCGAGAGTCTATGCAGTCGCGCGCATCCGTGGGTAGGGGCACCGGCGGCGCGCCGACGGACCGCGGCGCCCCGGCGCGGGTAGTTTCCTGTCTTCGGAGGTGCGATGGACGACCGCTACGGAACCGATGTGCTGGCTGCGGGCTGGCGCGAGCGACAGCGCCGCGAGGTGCCCCGCGTCGAGGCATCCGCCGACCTGGTCGTCGAGGTGTTCGACGACGGATTCTGCGGCGCGGTCGTCGGTGTGCAGTCGGGGCTCGTAGAGCTCGAGGACCGTCGCGGGGCGCGACGCCTCTTCCCCCTCGGTCCGGGATTCCTCATCGACGGCGCCGACGTCGTGCTCGTCGCGCCGACAGCGCCCGCGCCCGATCGCCGCACCGTTCGCACCGCGTCCGGATCGTTCGCCGTCGAGGGCGCGCGCGCCCGGGTCGCACGTGCCAGCCGCATCCTCGTCGAGGGCCGTCACGACGCCGAGCTCGTCGAGAAGGTGTGGGGAGACGACCTGCGCATCGAGGGTGTCGTCGTCGAGTACCTGCAGGGCGTCGACCTGCTGCAGGCGGCGCTCGACGACGAGCCGCCGTCGGCGGAGCGCCGCTACGGCGTGCTGGTGGACCACCTGGTTCCCGGCTCGAAGGAGTCGCGCGTCGCCGACGAGATCCGTTCGTCGACGTGTGGCAGTGCGTCACGCCTCGCGCCGTCGGCATCGCCCGCTGGCCCGAGGTGCCGCGCGGCGTCGACTACAAGACCGGCGTGTGCCGCGCGCTCGGCTGGCCGGCCGACGACCAGGCCGACCTCGCGCGCGCCTGGCAGCGCATCCTCGCGTCGGTCGGCAGCTACCGCGACCTCGAGCCCGCGCTGCTCGGCCGCGTCGAGGAGCTCATCGACTGGGTGACCGGCTGACCGCCGACATCCGCTGAGACTGCATCCGCCGGCCGAGACAGCGGTCGTCCGCCGCAGTCTCGGCGAGCCGATGCAGTCTCACCGAGAGGGGCCGGTGAGGAGGGCGCCGTCGCCGGGCTCGCATAGCCTGGAGGGGTGTCAGAGCCCGCCCCCACGTTCCGCACGCGCCCGGTGTCGTTCGTGCGTCGCAGCGGCCGGATGTCGGACGCGCAGGAGCGGGCGTGGAGCGAGCT
>JAUHVN010000435.1 GCA_030425055.1 Actinomycetes bacterium
CGCTGCTGGCCGAGCGCTTCGACGCCGCAGCGCCCGACCCCGGCCCCGAAGACCCGATCGGCACCCTGCTGGCGCGCGTTCCCGTCGCGTACACCCGCATCGTCGGCCGAGACGATCTCATCGACCACACGGTCGAGCTGCTGACGGCACAGGGCACCCGCGTGGTCACGCTCGCGGGGCCTGGCGGCATCGGCAAGAGCCGCCTGGCGATCGCGGTCGCCGAACGGGCGGCGGCGCTGTTCCCCGACGGCGTCGTGTTCGTCCCGCTCGAGAACGTGCTCGAACCCGAGCTGCTGCTGCCGACGATCGGCTACGCGCTCGGCGTGCGCGAGGGCGGCGGAGAGACGTTCGAGGAGAAGCTCGCCCGCGCGCTCGGGGGTCGACGCATGCTGCTGCTGCTCGACAACTTCGAGCAGATCGTCGAGGCGGCGCCGATCCTGGTGCGGCTGTACACCGTCGTTCCCGACGTCGTGTTCCTCGTGACCAGCAGGGCGGTGCTGCGCATCCGCGGCGAGCAGGTCGTCGAAGTGCCGCCGTTGGCGACGAAGGACCCCGACGCCCCGTACTCGTACCCCCGTGCGCGCGTCTCGCCGGCCGTCGAGCTGTTCGAGCAGCGCGCGGTCGCCGCGAACCCGCGCTTCGCCGTCACCGAGGCGAACCTGCCGGCGATCATCGGCATCTGCGATGCGCTCGACGGCGTGCCGCTCGCGCTCGAGCTCGCGGCGGCGCGCACCCGCGCGCTGCCTCCCGCCGAGATCCTGCGCCGCCTCGACCACCAGCTCGCGCTCCTCGTCGACGCGTCTCGCGATCTGCCTCCGCGCCAGCGCACGCTGCGCTCGACGATCGATTGGTCGACGGATCTGCTCGAGCCGTCCGCCCGCCTGCTCCTCCAGGAGCTGTCGGCGTTCTCGCCGGGCTTCACGTTCGACTCGGTCGAGCGGCTGAGCGCTCTGCGCGGCTGGGACTTCGACGTCTACCTCGCGCTGGAGTCGCTCGTCGACTCGTCGCTCGTGTCGCAGAGCGAGGTCGACGGAGAGATCGTCTTCTCACTGCTGGTGAGCGTGCGCGAGCACGGTCTCGCGACGCTGGCCGCCGAGGGCCGCGAGCAGGACGTGCGCGACGCGCACGCCGAGGTCTACGCGCAGCTCGCGCGCGATCACGCTCCCGACCTCGGCACCGGCGGCCAGGTCGACGCCGTGACGCGTCTCACGCTCGAGCGCAGCAACCTGCGCGCCGGCGTGCGGCAGCTGGTCGCGCGCGGCGACGCCGAGACGGCCGCCGACATCGCGTGGCGGCTGTACATCTTCTGGTGGGTGGGCGGATACCTCGCCGAGGTCGCGACGTGGATGGAGGAGCTGCTCGAGCGCGTCGGAGACGACGCATCCGACCGCGTGCGTGCCATCGTCGCGTTCTACGTCGGCTGGCGCGACATGTGGCATCCCGACAGCACCGACGTGGCGGCGCGACTCTCCGATGCCATCGCGACGTTCGCCGCTGAGGGCGACCGCCTCGGAGTCGCGATGACCCTCACCGTCGCCTCGGTCGCCGAGACGAACCACGCGACGCCCGACGTCACGCTCTCGGCGACGCGGCTGACCGAGGCGGTGCGGCGCTTCGAGTCGGTGGATGCCGGGTGGGGCGCGTGCCTCGCGCGGGTCGCCCTGGGCCGTATGGCGCTGCTGACCGGACGCCTCGATGAGGCATCCGCCCTCTTCGACCAGGCGGTCGCGTCGTCGGCGGCGACGGGCGAGCGGTTCTCGGGCACGATCGCCCTGCACCATGTGGGCCGGATGCGGCTGCTGCAGGGTCGGCTCGACGAGGCCGAGGACGCGTACCTCGAGGGCATGTCGGGCTCGATGAGCCTTCGCCACGAGGAGGGCCTCGCCTACTCGCTCGAGGGCCTGTGCGCCGTCGCGGCCGCGCGCGGCGACGCACACCACGCCGGCGTGCTGTCGGGTGCGGCGATCACGATCCGGCAGCACACCGCGGTGCTCGACGCGCCCCCGTTCCTCTACCACGCGGCGTTCCTGGACCGGGTGCGCGCGGATGCCGCATCCGCGGCGCTCGTCGCCGAGGGCGAGGCCGAGGGTGCCGAGTTGGGCGCCTACGAAGCGGCAGAGCTGGCGCGCGAGCATGTGCTGCGCAGAAGGGAGTCCGCGGCGCGTCGCGGGGGTGCGTCTGGCACGACGGCGCCCGTCGCGCCATGATGTGGTCATGACTGGGGCCCGGAGGCCCGCGATCCGCACCCCCGACCAGCGGATCCGGGTGTTCGTCAGCTCGACCCTGCGCGAGCTCGCACCCGAACGCGCCGCCGTCCGCACCGC
>JAUHVN010000436.1 GCA_030425055.1 Actinomycetes bacterium
GCTGCAGGCGATCAACTCGGGCGCCGACGTCGTCACCGCGAACAAGGCGCTGCTGGCCACCCACGGCCCCGAGATCTTCGACGCGGCCGATCAGGTCGGCGCGCAGGTCTATTACGAGGCGGCCGCCGCGGGCGCGATCCCGATCATCCGGCCGCTGCGGGACTCGCTCGCGGGTGACCGCGTGCAGCGCATCATGGGCATCGTCAACGGCACGACGAACTACATCCTCGACCGCATGGACAAGGAGGGCTCCGAGTTCGCCGACGTCCTCGCCGACGCCCAGGCCCTCGGCTACGCCGAGGCCGACCCGACCGCCGACATCGAGGGCTACGACGCCGCGCAGAAGGCCGCGATCCTCGCGAGCCTCGCCTTCCACACGGCCGTGCCGCTCGACGCGGTGCACCGCGAGGGCATCACGGCGATCGACAAGCAGATGATGGATTCCGCGCGCCACGCCGGCTATGTCATCAAGCTGCTCGCGGTGTGCGAGCGGCTCACAGGCGTGTCGGATGCCGCGGAGTCGATCTCGGTGCGGGTGTATCCCGCGCTCGTGCACCGCGACCACCCGCTGGCGAGCGTGCACGGCGCCAACAACGCCGTCTTCGTCGAGGCCGAGGCCGCGGGCGACCTCATGTTCTACGGTGCGGGTGCGGGCGGCGTGCAGACCGCCTCCGCCGTGCTCGGCGACGTCGTCTCGGCCGCACGCCGGCACATCGCGGGCGGCGTCGGCGTGGGCGAGTCCACGCGGGCGAACCTGCCCGTCGTGCCGATCGGCCACGTGACCACCCGCTACCAGATCACCCTCGACGTCGCCGACGAGCCCGGTGTGCTCGCCACGATCGCCGGCATCCTCGCCGACGGCCGCGTCTCGATCGCGACGCTCGAGCAGACCGTCGCCGGTGAAGACGTCGAGACGGCGCGTCTGGTGATCGGAACCCACAAAGCACTCGAGCAGGACCTCAGCGACACCGTCGACCGCCTCGCCTCCAGCGGCGTGGTCGAGCGGGTCGTGTCGGTGCTGCGCGTGGAAGGAGACTGACATGGCACATCTCTGGCAGGGCGTGCTGCGCGAATTCGCCGACCGGCTCGGCGTCACCGACGCGTCCACCGTCGTGACGCTGGGGGAGGGCGGCACACCGCTGCTTCCCGCACCCGCGCTGTCGCGGCGCACGGGCGCGGACGTGTGGGTCAAGTTCGAGGGCATGAACCCCACCGGCTCGTTCAAGGACCGCGGCATGACCGTCGCGCTCTCGCGCGCGGTCGAGCACGGCGCCCAGGCGGTCATCTGCGCCTCGACCGGCAACACGTCGGCGTCCGCGGCCGCGTATGCGGCGCACGCCGGCATCACGGCGGCGGTGCTCGTGCCCGAGGGCAAGATCGCGATGGGCAAGCTGAGCCAGGCGGTCGCGCACAACGGCCGGCTCATCCAGATCCGCGGAAACTTCGACGACTGCCTCGAGATCGCGCGCGAACTGGCCGACCACTACCCGGTGCACCTCGTGAACTCGGTCAACCCCGACCGCATCGAGGGGCAGAAGACCGCGGCGTACGAGGTCGTCGACGTGCTCGGCGACGCGCCCGACTTCCACTTCATCCCCGTGGGCAACGCGGGCAACTACACGGCCTATTCGCGCGGCTACCGCGAAGAGGCCGATCGCGGCGTCAGCACGCGCGTGCCCCGCATGTTCGGGTTCCAGGCCGAGGGATCGGCCCCGCTCGTGCGCGGCGAGGTCGTCACGCATCCCGAGACGGTCGCCAGCGCGATCCGCATCGGCAACCCCGCCTCGTGGGAGCTCGCCCTCGAGGCGCGGGATGCCACGGACGGCTGGTTCGGCGCGATCGACGACGACCGCATCCTCGCGGCGCAGAAGCTGCTCGCGGGCGAGGTCGGCATCTTCGTCGAGCCCGCCTCGGCGATCAGCGTCGCCGGTCTGCTCGACCGCTCCGAGGCGGGTGTCGTCCCCGCCGGCGCGCGCGTCGTGCTCACGGTCACCGGCCACGGGCTCAAGGACCCGCAGTGGGCCCTGCGCAATGCCGACGGCACCGACGTCGCCCCCACGGTCGTGGATGCGACCACGTCGGAGGTGGCATCCGCCCTCGACCTGGCGCCGCGGGACGACGCATGACCCACGCCGCGGAGACCGGCGCGCCCTCCGCGCGCAGCGTCGCCGTGCGGGTGCCCGCGACGAGCGCGAACCTCGGGCCGGGCTTCGACACCCTCGGCCTCGCGCTGAGCATGTACGACGAACTCGTCGCCACCGAGCTTCCTGCGGGCGAGCTCGAGATCGACGTGACCGGCGAGGGGACAGGAGACGTCCCG
>JAUHVN010000437.1 GCA_030425055.1 Actinomycetes bacterium
ACCGGCTGCGAGCGACACGAGGAGCTGCCACGACAGATCGGTGTCGATCTCGAGGCCCTCGAGCGCCACGTCGCCGTCGCGCAGGCCGCGCACCGTCTGCCAGTGCTCGGCGGTGGCCGCGGCCGAAGCGAAGGCGGTGGTGAACTGCAGCTGGCTGTCGCTGCCGGCATCCGCGCCCTGGGCGAGTGCCCACAGCGCGTCGGCGACCTTGACGCGCGTCTGCTCACGACGCTCGGGCGCGACGTACGAGTTCGCCGCGAGCTGCAGCTGCGCGAGGGTCGTGCGAACCGTGGTCGACTCGGTCTCCGATCCGATGTTGCCGAGCACGAGGTCGACGTAGTCGGATGCGGACGCCTCGGCGTCGCGGGTCTGGTCCCACGCGGCGCCCCACACGAGCGAGCGGGCGAGGGGGTCGCTGATCTTGGCCAGGTGCGCGATCGCCGTCTGCAGCGAGCGGTCGTCGAGGCGGATCTTCGCGTACGCGAGGTCGTTGTCGTTGAGCAGCACGAGGTCGGGTCGCGTGCGGCCCTTGAGCTGCGGCACCTCGGTGAGGTCGCCGTCGACGTCGAGCTCGACGTGATGCACGCGGACGAGCGCATCGCCCTCGAGGCGGTAGAACCCGACGCCGAGACGGTGCGGGCGGATCGTCGGGTAGTCGGCGGGCGCGGTCTGCACGATCGCGAAGCGGGTGATCACACCGTCGTCGTCGGTGCGGATGTCGGGCGAGAGCGTGTTCACGCCTGCGGTCTCGAGCCACTTCTTCGACCAGGTCGCGAGCTCGCGGCCGCTGGTCGTCTCGAGCTCGGTGAGCAGATCCACCAGCTCGGTGTTGCCCCACTCGTGCTTGGCGAAGTAGGCCGAGACACCGGCGAAGAAGGCGTCGACTCCCACCCACGCGGCCAGCTGCTTCAGCACAGATCCGCCCTTGGCGTAGGTGATGCCGTCGAAGTTGACCTGCACGTCCTCGAGGTCGTTGATCTGCGCGACGACCGGATGCGTCGACGGAAGCTGGTCCTGGCGGTACGCCCAGGTCTTCTCCATCGCGTTGAACGTCGTCCAGGCCTCGGTCCACTCGGTGGCCTCGGCGGTCGCGATGGTGGAAGCCCACTCGGCGAACGACTCGTTGAGCCACAGGTCGTTCCACCACTTCATGGTCACGAGGTCGCCGAACCACATGTGGGCGAGCTCGTGCAGGATCGTGACGACGCGGCGCTCCTTGACGGCATCCGTCACCTTGCTGCGGAAGACGTACGTCTCGGTGAATGTCACCGCGCCCGCGTTCTCCATCGCGCCGGCGTTGAATTCGGGCACGAAGAGCTGGTCGTACTTGGCGAACGGGTAGGGGTAGCCGAACTTCTCCTCGAAGTAGGCGAAGCCCTGGCGGGTCTTGTCGAAGATGTAGTCGGCGTCGAGGTGCTGCCACAGGCTCTTGCGGCCGTAGACGCCGAGCGGGATGGTGCGGCCCGATGCGCTGGTCAGCTCCGAGAACGTCGCCTCGTAGGGTCCTGCGATGAGCGCAGTGATGTACGACGAGATGCGCGGGGTGGGCTCGAAACGCCACGTCGACACGCCGTCGCCGTGGTCGCTCGGCTCGGGCGTCGGCGAGTTCGAGACGACCTTCCACGCCGACGGTGCGGTCACCGTGAACTGGAACGTGGCCTTGAGGTCGGGCTGCTCGAAGACGGCGTACACGCGCCGCGAGTCGGGCACCTCGAACTGCGAGTAGAGGTACACCTCGCCGTCGACGGGGTCGACGAAGCGGTGCAGACCCTCGCCGGTGTTGGTGTAGAGCGCGTCGGCGACGATGACCAGCTCGTTCTCGACTTCGAGGTCGTCGAGCTGGATGCGCGAGTCGGCGAAGACCGCGGCCGGGTCGAGCGTCCGACCGTTGAGGGTGACTTCGTGCACGTCCCGCGCGATGAGGTCGATGAAGGTGGCGGCGCCGGGCGTGGCCGCGAACCGGACGATCGTGCGCGAGCCGAACACCTCGGCGCCCTTCGTCAGATCGAGCTCGACCTCGTACGAGTGGGTGTCGACGATCGCTCGGCGCTCCTGCGCCTCGACGCGGGTGAGATTCTCTCCAGGCACTGCTCTGTCTCCCGTGGATGCTGGGTGGGTGGGCATCGTCGCGGCGCGGTCGGCCCCGCTGACAACCCTCCAAGCTTACGTCGTGCGCTCGTCGGAGGCCTCTCGCGGTCCACAGCCGCGGGTCAGGAGAAGGCGAACAGAGGCGGCAGGACGATGACCGCGATGGCCGCCCACGCCAGGTAGACCGGCACGTACGCGGTCTGCCAGCGCTCCAGCGCGGCGA
>JAUHVN010000438.1 GCA_030425055.1 Actinomycetes bacterium
GACGTCGTCGATGCCCCAGTCGGTCGAGACCGCCGTGAGTCCGCCTTCGGTGACGATGAGGATCAGCGGCGCATCGAGACCCGTCGTGTTGAGGATCTTGCACAGCGACTTCGCGCCCACGAGGTCCACTCGGGCGTCGACGAAGATCACCTCGGCGCTCGGGGCGTTGACCAGTTGCGCGGGCTCGGCGGGGATCTGCCGCACGCGGTGGCTCAGCAGCTCCAAAGCGGGCAGGGCGGGGCCGCCTCCTTGCCCGGAGCTCAAAACGAGAAGCTGTGCCAAAACGGGGCCCTCCCGGCGCGGGTGCTGCGCGCCGTGCCCACAAGTGTAGGGCGTGCGCGCGTGCGGTTCGTCGTGCGCGGCGCGCGCGGGTGGGGGATGATGGAGGCATGGCGACTCCGGAACTGGCCCCGCGACGCACCGCCGGCGGTGTCATCGCGGTGTGGGTGGTCGCCGCGCTCGCGGGGATCGCGGTGGGGCTCTTCGTGCAGCCCGACGCGCGTCCCGCGTGGCTCGCGGTCGCTCTGGGCGGCTGTCTCGTGCTCGCCCTGGGGATCCAGCTGGCCTACGGCAGGTCGCAGGGCTTCATCGGCCGCATGGCGGCCAGCATCCTGGGGGCGCTCTTCGTGATGGGCGTCATCAGCCTCGGTTACGGGCTCGCCACGGTCGTTCCCGGCTAGAGTGGACACCATGGATCTCGTCGCACTCGAACTGTTCTTCGTGGGCCTGCTCGGGCTCGCGTTCCTGGCGATCCTGTTCGTCTCCGGTGTCGTGGTCTGGAACCTGTACCGCGGCCAGCGCTGACGGGCGGCGTCGTGTTCGATCTTCCGACCGACCTCCCCGCCGATCTCGCACCCCTCTCGTGGCTCGTCGGCGTGTGGGAGGGCACGGGCGTCATCGACTACGAGACGCCCGATCGCACCTTCGCGGGTGAGTTCACCCACCGTGTGAGCTTCAGTCACGACGGCGGCGACTACCTGAACTATTCGGCGGATGCCTGGCTCAACACGCCGGACGGCCCCGGCGGGCGGCTGGTGTCCGAGATCGGCTATTGGCGGCTCTCACGACCCGCCGGCGACGCCGACGCCGGACCGGGCCTGCTGCCGGCCGCGATCGAGGGACCGGCACGCACGGTCGACGACGTCGAAGCGCTGCGCAACGCCGAAGGCGGGTTCGACATCGAGGCGTCGATCGTCCACGCCGACGGCGTGAGCGAGCTGTACCTCGGGCAGATCCGCGGTCCGCGGATCGACATCGCGACGGACGCCGTCGTGCGCACGGCCGGCGCGAAGGCGTACGCGGCGGCGACGCGCATGTACGGACTCGTCGACGGCCACCTGCTGTGGGCGTGGGACATCGCGGCGCTCGGTCGTGAGCTCGGCTCGCACGCGTCGGCGCGGCTGGCGAGGGTCGAGTGAACGCCGCGTCGTTCACCGGAGTCGCCGGAGCGGTCGTCGAAGACGGGATGCTGCGGCACGCCGGCAACCCGCTCGTCGAGCAGCGCGCACTCGCCTCGGGCACCGCGATCGCTCTGCTGGGCGATCGCGGCGTCGTGACCGTCGCCGGCGAAGACCGCCTGTCGTGGCTCGACTCGCTGACATCCCAGGCGCTGGCCGCGCTGCCCGCGGGGCTCGGCACCGAGCTTCTCGTGCTCGATCCGCAGGGTCGCATCGAACACGCCGCCGCGGTCGTCGACGACGGAGCGACCACGTGGCTGATCGCCGATCGCGACGACGTCGAGGCCCTCGCGGGCTGGCTCGCGAAGATGCGCTTCCGGCTGCGGGTCGAGGTCGCGGTCCGCGACGACCTCGCGGTCGTGGGCGGCACCTCTGCGGCGCTCGCCGCCGTCGTGGCGGCCGCGCCGGTGTGGGTCGATCCCTGGCCGTCCATCGCCGTCGGCGGCCACGCGTACGGCCCGACTGACGGGCATCCCGGCTCGGATCGCGAGTGGGCCGAAGCGATCGTCGCGCAGGAAGAGGTCGAGCGCTTGGTCGCCGACGCGCAGGCATCCGATCTCGTCATCGCCGGCGTCGCCGCCGCCGACGCCCTGCGCGTCGCCGCGTGGCGGCCGCGGTGGGCGGCCGAGGTCGACGACCGTGCGATCCCGCACGAGGTCGACTGGCTGCGCACCGCCGTCCACTTGAGCAAGGGCTGCTATCGCGGCCAGGAGACCGTCGCCAAGGTGCACAACCTCGGGCATCCGCCGCGTCGGCTGATCGCGCTGCACCTCGACGGCAGCGACAGCGTGCTGCCCGCGCGCGGCGCCGAGGTGAGCGCCGGTGACACGGTCGTCGGCACCGTGACGTC
>JAUHVN010000439.1 GCA_030425055.1 Actinomycetes bacterium
TGGGACGAGATCGTCTTCGGCGCGCGCACCGAGGAGTGAGACTCAGGCGTAGGCGCCGAGTCTGAGGAGCGGAACGATCCGCTCGTCATCGGTCAGCGAGCCGTGCTGTCCGATCATCTTCTGGGGCGCCTTGTCGGCGAGCCTGTCGTCGTAGTAGGCGATGCCCGCCCGTGCGGCCACGAGCACGTCGCCCAAGCGCGCCGCGACCTCGTCGTCGACGTGGGCACCGAACAGACCGGCCGAGATCGCGTCGGCGCGCGACATCACCCACGAACGCCCCGATTCGGCGTCGCGCCACGCCTGGAGCACGTCTTCGGCGTGCCCCGACTCGGCGTACAGGTGCAGCATGCGGGGCTCGCCGCCGATGTCGGCGACGCCGTCGACGAGACGGTCGCCTGCGCCGAGGAGCACGTGGCGATGACGGGGAACGTCGACCATCCCGTGATCCGCGGTCACGACGAGCCCCACGTCCGGCGCGATCGTCTGCGCGAGCGAGGATGCCGCGGCATCCAGCCGTTCGAACGTCCCGAGCCACCGCTCCGACTCCCACCCGTGCTTGTGGCCCACCGAGTCGAGTTCGGGTGTGTAGAGGTAGACGAACGCGCCGTCGACGGTGTTCGCGATCTCGGCGGCAGCGGCCATGCGCTCGTCGAGGTCATCAGCGCCGACGAACACCGCGCCGTGCATGATGGCGTCGGTGAGTCCGGTGCCGGCGTACTCGGCCTTCGACACGACATACGTCGGTCGGTCCTCGTCGGTGAGCGGGGCGGCCCGCAGCCAGGATCGATCCATCCCGTCGGAGTCCCAGCCCCGCAGCTGATTGACGACCGCACCGGTCCCGGGCACGCGCAGCCGATAGCCGGCGATGCCGTGCCGGCCGGCGTCCGCACCGGTCAGAAGGCTCGTCAGCGCAGCGGCGGTCGTCGACGGGAACACCGTGCGCGCGACGTCGGAGCGCACACCGGTACGCGCCAGGAACCGCGCATGACCTGCGCGGGCGCGGAGGTTGAGTGCGCCGAGCCCGTCGATGAGGAACACGATCGCGCTGCGGGATGCCGGGAACCACTCTCCGTCGCCGTCGAGCGATCGGAAGATCTGCGGCACGACACCGGTGAGGCTCCGGGCGCGGGGCGGGTCCGCCGGTAGGCTGAGGGTCATCGGGGCCAGTCTCGCACACGGGCCCCGGCACGCCGCCCGCCGTCTTCCCGAGGCCCACATCGTCATGCCCGCAACCCGCTCCGACTCCCCCGCCGATCACGGACGCATCGAAGACGTCGACGTCGCGACCGAGATGCAGGGGTCGTTCCTCGAGTACGCGTACTCGGTGATCTACTCGCGTGCCCTGCCGGACGCGCGCGACGGGCTCAAGCCGGTGCAGCGGCGCATCCTCTTCCAGATGGCCGACATGGGCCTGCGCCCCGATCGCGGCCACGTCAAGAGCGCGCGCGTCGTCGGCGAGGTGATGGGCAAGCTGCACCCGCACGGCGACGCGGCGATCTACGACGCCCTCGTGCGTCTCGCCCAGCCGTTCTCGCTGCGGGTTCCTCTGGTCGACGGCCACGGGAACTTCGGCTCGCTCGACGACGGTCCGGCGGCCGCACGCTACACCGAAGCGCGACCCGCACCGCCCGCGGTGGCGCTCACCGACGACCTCGGTGAGGACGTCGTCGACTTCATCCCCAACTACGACGGGCAGTTCCAGCAGCCCGAGGTGCTGCCGGCCGCCTTCCCGAACCTGCTCGTGAACGGCGCGAGCGGCATCGCCGTGGGCATGGCGACCAACATGGCGCCCCACAATCTCATCGAGGTGGTCGCGGCGGCGATCCACCTGCTCGAGCATCCGGATGCCTCGCTCGAGGACCTCATGGAGTTCGTCCCCGGCCCCGATCTGCCCTCGGGCGGGATCATCGTCGGTCTCGACGGGATCAAGGACGCGTACGCGAAGGGACGCGGCAGCTTCCGCACACGTGCGAAGGTCTCGATCGAGTCGCTCGGCCCCCGTCGGACCGGCCTGGTCATCACCGAGCTGCCCTACCTCGTCGGCCCCGAGCGCGTGATCGAGAAGATCAAGGATGCAGTGTCGGCCAAGAAGCTGCAGGGTATCGCCGACGTCACCGATCTCACCGACCGCCACAACGGACTGCGTCTGGTGATCGGCATCAAGACGGGCTTCGATCCCGAGGCGGTTCTGGCGCATCTGTACCGCCTCACACCGCTCGAGGACTCGTTCGGCATCAACAACGTCGCGCTCGTCGACGGGCAGCCGCAGACGCTCGGGCTGCGCGAACTGCTGCGCGTCTACC
>JAUHVN010000440.1 GCA_030425055.1 Actinomycetes bacterium
TTCCCTGACATCTGCGGGCGTCTCGGCATCGCGTCGGGTTGAGCCCGCTTCGTCTGCCCGGTTGGGGAGGATTCCAGTGCTTCGGGAGGATGCTTGGCGTTCAGGCATCCTCCCGAGTCGCAACTCTCCTCCCGAACGCCCGCCGTGTCGGGGCCTGCGCGTAGCCTGCGAGCACATCGCCCCACGTGCCCACGACCGGAGATGAGATGAAACTCGTCGTGCGCACGCATCCCCACGTATCCGATCTGCTCGAGGTCACCGACGTGCCCATCGCGCGGGCCGACCTCGTCGAGACCATCCGCGCGCATCACCTCAGTCGCGGACTGTCGGAGGAAGAGGCGGATGCCGCGGTGGAGGGCTGTATCACCGGTGATACACTCTCGCCATGTCGGCGGAACGCTCGGTGACGGTGCGAGAGCTGCGCAACCACGGTGGGCGCGTGCTCGACGATGTCGCGCGCGGGTCGGCGGTCACGGTGACCCGTGACGGCGCTCCGGTCGCAGAGCTTCGACCGCTGCCGTCGCGGGGGCTCACCGCAGCGGAACTCGTCGCACGTCGACGTCATCTGCCGCCCGTCGACCCGATGGGCCTGCGCGCCGACATCGACGCGGCATTGGACACGTCGCTGTGAGCGACGAGCGCGGCCTCATCGACACGAACGTCGTTCTGCTGCTCGGTCGCCTGGACCCGGCCGACCTGCCCGACGAGCCGTTGCTGAGCGCGGTCACGATGGCGGAGCTCTCGGTCGGCCCGCTGATCGCCGACGATGCCGCCGAGCGCGCCGCCCGGCAGGCTCACCTGCAACAGGCGGAAGCGGACTTCGCCCCGTTGCCGTTCGACGCCGCGGCCGCCCGAGCGTTCGGCGCGGTGGCGGCGGAACTGCGCCGCGCCGGCCGAAAGCGCTCGGCCCGCGCCTTCGACGCGCTCATCGCGGCGACGGCGATCGCACAGGGACTGCCCCTCTACACGTGCAATGCGGCCGACTTCGAGGGCATCGGCGGGCTCGATCTGCGGGTGGTGGAGACGCCGTCGGATTCGTAACGGCGGGAATCCGTTCCGGGATGCCGCATCAGGCGCCCGAAGCGACGGTTCCGGCCGGCTGCGGAACCGACATGCGACGACGGCGGCCGGGCGTGCCGCGGCGCGCTACTCTGGCGGCGTGAGCGCGTCTGCGGACATCGAGATCGTCCGCCAACTGCTGGGGTCGAAGCCGCGTCCGGTGGGCTGGGCCGAGCGGCGGGCGCTCGCCGAGTTCGGTGCGTTCGCCCGCGAGCGGCTGGGCTGAGGCGACCATGGTCGGGGGATCGGTCCGTCGCGCGCGACTGCTCGAGCAGCTCGTCGCAGCCGGGTCGTACGTGGTGATCGAGGCCGGTCCCGGCTACGGGAAGACCACGCTCGTGCGGCAGTGGGAGCATGAGGACACGCGCACGTTCGTGCATACGACTCCAAATGCCGCAGCTCTCGCCCTGCATCGGGGCGCGATCCAGCGTCAGCGCGACGGGGGCGGCGACCCCTTCGTGCTCGTGGTCGACGACGTCGAAGAGGCCCCCGAGTCGGCCGAGTTGCTCGCGCTCGTCTCCGAGCCGCTCGGCCCGGGCACGACCGTGGCGCTCGTGGGACGCGAAATCGGCGCGGGCATCGCCACCCGCCTCCGCCTCTCCGGCGACCTCACCGCGATCGGTGAGCGCGACCTCGCGTTCAGCGTCTCGGAAGCGGCGGCGATGCTCGACCGGCGCCTGGGGGCGCTCGATCTCGAGGAATTGGTGCGTACGACGCACGGATGGGCGGTCGGGCTGCGCCTGGCCCAGGCCGCCGCGGCCGCGGCATCCGTGCCCGCGGTCTTCACCGGCGCCGACCGCGGCATGCGCGACTACGTGCGCAGCGACGTGCTCGCCCGGCTCGACGCGGCGACGCGCGATCTGCTGACGGCCTGCGCCGTCATCGGGCCCGTGAGCGGACCGCTGTGCGACGCCGCACTCGGCGCGAGCGGCTCGGCCGAACGACTGGCCGACCTCGATCGTCGGCACCTCTTCCTGCACGCCGCCGACGACGAGGGCCGCCGGTACGAGTGGCATCCGGTCGTGCGCGACGCGATCGCGGCCGACACCGTGCAGCGCGATCCCGACAGGGCGCAGCTGCTGCGGTTGACGGCCGCGGAATGGCACCGAGCCCACGACGCGCCCGTCGACGCGATCCGTCTGCTGGTGGCAGCAGGCGATCGGGTCGGCGCCCGGCGGCTGCTCGCCGCCGTGGTGCTGCCCCTGTACGAGAGCGGCCGCATCGACGAG
>JAUHVN010000441.1 GCA_030425055.1 Actinomycetes bacterium
TTCGGCGAGCTCGGTCGCGCGGCGGGCCAGCGTCGCATAGTCGACGGTGACGCCGCGGTCGTCGATCGCGATGCGCCGGGGCGAGCGCGCCGCCCGGTCGGTCAGCCAGCGGCCGACCGTGTGCACGCCGTCTTCGACGGTCTCGTCCCAGGTCACGCGCGCGCCCCGACGCTCTCGGACTCGGTGTCGGCGTCGTCCATGGTGCGCAGCGCGCCGCGGCTGCGCTCGCCGTGACGTCGGCGGAACCAGCTGTCGATCGTGCCGGCGATGCCGCCGGGCAGGAACATCACGACGAGGATGAACAGCACGCCGAGCAAGAACAGCGGCTCCGACAGCGGGATGCGCAACACGTCGGGCAGCGCGGCGATCGCCTCGGATCCGGCCAGCACGGTGAGGCGCTGGTCGAGCAGCGTGTAGAGCACGCCCCCCACGATGGCACCCCACCGGAACCCGACGCCACCGAGCACCACCATGACGAGGATCGTGATGGTGAGGTCGGCCGACACGGCGCGGGGCACCGTGCCCGACTGCAGCAGCATGTAGGCGACGCCCGACAGACTCGCGAGCACGGCGGCGATCACGAAGACGACCAGGCGCACGCGGTACGGCGACAGGCCCAGCACGCGCACGCGCTGCTCGTTCTCGCGCGTCGCACGGGCGAGGTGGCCGAGCCGCGAGGTGTCCACCCACAGGGTCACGAGGTAGACGATGACGAGCACCGCGAGCGCGAACCAATAGAGGTTGCGTGTGTTGACCACGCCGATGAGGAAGTCGGGCACGCCGTCGGTGTCCAGGCGCAGCCCCTCCTCACCGCCGGTGACGGCGGAGTTGCGGCGGACCAGCACCGAGCCGGCCTGCGCGAAGGCGAGCGTCACCATTGCGAACGGGATGCCCGAGACCCGCATCGACACCGCGCCGGTCACCAGGGCGATGACCATGCCGCCGATGAGGGCGATGAAGATGCCCGGCCACAGCGGCACGCCCAAGTGTTCGAGGGCGATGCCGAGGCCGTACGCGCCGGCACCGAAGTAGAGCGCATGCCCGAACGACAGCATCCCGCCCGATCCGAGCAGCAGGTTGTACGACAGCGCGAGCGCGGCGAACACCATGCACAGCGAGAGCAGGGCGAGGGTGCCCGGCTGATAGGTGGGCGTGGGCAGGATGCCCGGGATCGAGATGTTCAGCAGCGGCAGGATCGCCATGAAGACGACCAGCACGACGCCGACGGCGGCGGGGACGAAGCGGGTCCAGGGGCGCGAGGCGGTCACGGTGGTCATGCCTTCCTCCCGAGCAGGCCCGAGGGTCGCACGAGCAGCACGACGGCCAGCAGCACGACGACGATGAAGTCGCCCGTGCCGCCGAGGTACGAGTTCGCGAACTGCTGCAGCACCGCGACGAGGACGGATGCCACGGCGGCGCCGGTGAGCGATCCGAGCCCGCCGACGACGGTGACGATGAACGCGAAGATCAGCAGCGTCGAGCCGAGGTGGGCCGACACGAACGTGGAGTAGTGCATCGCGAGCACCCCGCCGATTCCGGCCGCGGCGCCGCCGATGGCGAACACGAGGGTGAAGGACTTCCGCACGTCGATGCCGAGCGCGGTCACCATGGAGCGGTTCTCGACGCCGGCGCGGATCACCATGCCGTAGCGCGTCTTCTGCAGGAAGAGCACGAGGGCCGCGAGCACGAGGATCGCCGCGATCATGAGCACCCAGTACGTGTTGGGGATGCGTGCACCGAGCACCTCGGTGGTCTCCTTCAGCCACGGGGGTCCGGCGATGTTGATCGGGTCGGTGCCCCAGATGCCCTCGAACAGGGCGACCGCGGCGAACGACAGCCCGACGGTGACGAGCACCTGTTCGATGTGGCGTTCGTAGAGCGGTCTGATGAGCACGAGTTCGGTGAGAGCGGCGAAGACCGCGCCCACGACGGCGCCGACGAGGATCGACAGCAGGAACCCACCCCACGACTCGGTGCCGACTGCCTGTGCGACCATCCAGCCCATGAAGGCGCTGAGCGTGAGGAAGGCGCCGTGCGCGAAGTTCAGCACGTGCATGAGTCCGTAGATGAGGCTCAGGCCGCTCGCGACGAGGAAGTACAGGGCGCCGAGGCCGACGCCGGTGATGAGGGTGAGGACGAGGGTGCTCATCAGTGGGCCTCCGCGTGGACGCCGAGCAGGCGCCGGGTCAGCTCGTCGTCGTCGAGGATCTCGTTCGCCGTGCCGGTGTGCACGACGCGGCCTCCGCCGATGACGATCGCGTCTCCGGCGAGTCGGCGGAC
>JAUHVN010000442.1 GCA_030425055.1 Actinomycetes bacterium
GTGGGACACCGAGGACCCGCTGCTGCAGGCGTGGCAGAAGGTGTACCCCGCGACCCTCGAGCCGATCAGCGAGATGTCTGGCGACCTCATGAGCCACGTGCGGTACCCGACGGATCTGTTCAAGATTCAGCGCGCACTGCTCGGCGTCTACCACGTCGACGACCCCCGTGCGTTCTTCCAGCGCGACAACGCGTGGGCGACGCCGAACGATCCGCAGAGCGACGCGCGTCTGCAGCCGCCGTACTACCTGACGATGCAGATGCCCGGCCAGGACGAGCCGACGTACTCGATGTTCACGACGTTCATCCCGTCGTCCGAGTCGGGGGCCGCGAGCCGCAACGTGCTCATGGGATACCTCGCGGTCGACGCCAACGCCGGCGACGAGGCGGGCGTCAAGTCGGACGACTACGGCAAGCTGCGCATGCTCGAGATCTCGGCCGAGACGACGGTGCCGGGCCCCGGCCAGGTGCAGAACACCTTCAACTCGGACCCGCAGGTCTCGGCGCAGATCAACCTGCTGCGCCAGGGACAGTCCGACGTGCTCAACGGCAATCTGCTGACCCTGCCGGTCGGCGGCGGCCTGCTGTACGTGCAGCCCGTGTTCGTGCAGGCGTCCAGCGGCACCCAGCTGCCCACGCTGCAGAAGGTGCTCGTCGCGTTCGGTGACAACATCGCCTTCGAGGACACGCTCGACGAAGCGCTCAACGCGCTGTTCGGCGGCGACTCGGGTGCGGATGCCGGTGACGGCGACGTCGCACCGACACCCGGTGCCACCCCCACGCCGACGCCGGAGCCGACCGAGCCCACCGAGCCGACGGAACCCACCGACGAGTACCAGCAGGCGCTCGAGGATGCCCGACAGGCGATGCTCGATCGCGACGCGGCGCTGCAGGCCGGCGACCTGACGGCCTTCGCCGAGGCCGACGAGGCGCTGACCGACGCGGTGGAGCGACTGCTCGAGCTCGGCACGCCCTGATCCCGCGCTTCGTCTCGCTCCGCTCGCTCAGCGACCCCAGGGTGACACCGGGTCGCTGAGCGAGGAGCGCAGCGACGAGACGAAGCGTCACGCCGTCAGCATCCACCACCAGATGAGCAGCAGGGTCACCAGGAACCCCGCGAGCTGGTTGATCCACAAGAACCGTCGCCAGCCGGCCGTCGCCGTCGTCGCGGTCTCGTCGGTGATGCTGCGGTACGGCCACACGGCGACGAGGTAGGGCACCGCGACGAGGGCCGCGAGGGGACCCGGCCACGCGGTGGCGAGCACCACGAGGCCGGCCGCGGCGTAGCAGACCAGGGCGAACCGCACCGTCCAGCGCGCACCGCGCGCGGTGGCGATCGACGAGATCCCGGCTTCGCGGTCGGCGATGACGTCCTGCACGGCGCCGAATGCGTGCGACGCGACGCCCCACAGGGCGAACGCGACGATCACGGCCGCGAGCTGCCACGTCCATATCGCGCCCGCGAGCACGAGTCCGTAGACGGCGGGGGAGAAGAAGTGGATGCTGCTGGTCACCGAGTCGGCGAACGGCCGCTCCTTCAGCCGCAGCGGGGGCGCGCTGTAGAAGACGACGAAGAACATGCTCAGGGCGAGCACGAGCCACGACCACGGCGACCCGACGACGGCGAGGTAGACGAGGAAGGGCGCGCACGACAGCGCGGCCGCCCACAGCGTGATCGCGTGCATGCGGCGATCGAGCACCGCGCCGTGGGCACCGCCCTTGCGGGGGTTGCGCAGGTCGGACTCGTAGTCGAACACGTCGTTGATGCCGTACATCGCGAGGTTGTAGGGCACGAGGAAGAAGAGCGTGCCGATGATGAGCGTCGCATCGATCTCGCGCGTCGTGAGCAGGTAGGCCGCCGCGAAGGGGTAGGCGGTGTTGATCCAGCTCACCGGACGCGACGCGAGCAGCAGCTGGCGTGCGACCTCGCCGGTGCGCAGCGGCGCGCGGTTCACGAGCGGACCTCGCGCGGTCCGAGCAGCGTGCGGATCGCGGGCACCGCGAAGGCGGCGCACACGGCATACGAGAAGTCCTCGATCGGCGCCAGGCCGATCCGGATGCCGCTCAGATGCTCAGCCGGGTAGGTGAACAGGTCGGCGGCGATCATGAGGTTGTCGAAGACGGCCGTCAGCACCACCAGCGCCGCGGCGGCGACGCCCGACGCCGCCATGCGCCGACCGAACCGCGGGCGCGGCAGCGTGAGCAGGACGAGCAGCGTCGTCACGGCGGCGAAGGGAAGCACGATCAGCGCGTAGGTCATGAACCGCTC
>JAUHVN010000443.1 GCA_030425055.1 Actinomycetes bacterium
CCGACATGTTGCGCGTGAGTCCGGCCTGCCCGGTCGCGCAGAACGGGCAGTTCATGCCGCATCCGGCCTGGCTCGACACGCACAGCGTGATGCGACCCGGGTAGCGCATGAGCACCGACTCCACGAGTGCGCCGTCGTGCAGCTTCCACAGGAACTTGATCGTGTCGCCGCGATCGGTCTCGAGGCGCCGCACCTCGGTCAGCAGAGGCGGCAGCATGCCCCCGACGAGCTCATCGCGACCGGATGCGGGCAGGTCGGTCATGTGCGCGGGGTCGCTCGTCCAGTGGGTGAAGTAGTGCTTCTCGAGCTGCTTCGCGCGGAAGCCCGGCAGCCCGAGCTCGACGACCTTCGCGACCCGCTCATCGGGTGTGAGGTCGGCGAGGTGCACGGGGGGCTTGCCCCGCTTGGGGCTCGCGAACTGCAGCAGGGGCCGGCCCGTGTCATCCTTCTGCTGGGTCCAGCCCTCGGTCGCCGGTCGCACCTGTGGCCGCTTGGGTTCCATGCGTTCAGGGTAGGCGACGACGGGCCCTAGAGTCTGAGCATGGTCCCGATCGAGAATCTGCTGGCCTTCACGCTGGCGGCTTTCGTGCTGATCGTGATCCCCGGCCCCAGCGTGCTCTTCACGATCGGCCGGTCGCTCGCGCTCGGCCGCATCGGCGGTCTGCTGAGCGTGCTCGGCAACGCTCTGGGGCTGCTGCCGATCATCGCACTGGTGGCCGTGGGCGTCGGCGGCATCGTCGCCCGCTCGGTCGTACTGTTCACCGCCGTGAAGATCATCGGCGCGCTGTACCTCGCCTACTTGGGCGTGCAGGCGATCCGACATCGGCATCGCGCCGCCGACCCCACGGCGAGAGCGGCCCTGCCGGCGTCGCACTGGCGACAGCTCGGCCAGGGGTTCGTCGTCGGCATCACCAACCCCAAGACCATCGCGTTCTTCGTCGCGGTGCTGCCGCAGTTCGTCGACCTGTCGGCCGGCGCCGTGCCGCTGCAGATGATGACGCTCGGGCTGGTGTTCTTCGTGATCGCCCTGCTCTCTGACGGGCTGTGGGCGCTCGTCGCCGCGGGCGCGCGCTCGTGGTTCGGCCGGTCGCCGCGGCGCATGTCGACCCTGTCGGCAATCGGGGGCGGCATGATGATCGGCCTCGGCGGGGTGCTGCTGCTCAGCCACTCCGAGGCGTAGCCCCCGATCCCCGATCCGGCGCGCTGTCGCCGGCCGGCGGCCCGGCGTACCGTGGAGATGTGGATGCCGACGTCCGCGCCGAACTCGACGCGCTGCGGCGTCGAGCGTACGGACCCGACGCCGACATCCAGCGCGACCCCGAGGCGATGGCCCGCCTCGCGGTGCTCGAGCATGCGCTGCACCGAGATACCGACGGTTCGCCACCGACCGGCGGCGTCGATCCTCCGACGGATGCCGGCGAGGGCGGGGCGCAGGCATCCGAGCCATCGACAGACGCCGACGACCAGCGGACCTCCAGGACGCTCACCCGGCGGGTGTGGATGCTCGCCGGCGGCACCGTCGCGGCGGCGATCGTCGCCGTGGTCATCGCGGTGAACGCGAACGCGCCGGAGCCCGACCCGGTGATCGCGGCGCCCGAGTTCGATGGAAGCGGCGTGCACGAGGTGTCGGCGCGGCAGGCGTATTCGCTCGCGCGCGACTTCGACACGACGGTGCTGCTGCGCATTCCGCTCGACGGCTCCTTCGGCAACTTCATCGATCTGCCGCTGCCGCCGAGCGTGCCCGAGTTCCCGGCGAGCGGACCGATGAGCTGGGCGTCGCCGCTGGGCACCTACTACGGCTGGGAGCTGTGGATCGCCGGCGCGAGCGGCGCGCTGCAGAACGAGCACTGCATCCTCGCGCGCCGCGACGCCCAGGCCGTCGCCCGCTGCGTGCCGGCGACGCTGCGGTCGCAGAGCGCGCTGGTCGTGCCGCTGTCGTACGCCGACATCGCGGCATCCGAACGGCCCGAAGGCCTCGAACCCGGCACGCGCATCGGGTTCTGGTGGAACCTCGATCGCGAGGTGACCGTGCTGCTCGGAGCCGAGATCCCGGTGCCGTGAGTGGACCGCCGATCAGAGGAAGATGTCGGGGAACAGCTGGTCGTCGGGGGTGCCCGGCGTCGCCGCGTAGCCCGACAGGTCGGTCACGCCGGCCTCGGCGAGCACGTCCTCGACGATGAGCGACTGTCCGGTGTACTCGCGCGAGGGCTTGCGCAGCACCTCGTAGGCGGCATCCGCGTAGATGTCGGGCGTGCGGCTGACCT
>JAUHVN010000444.1 GCA_030425055.1 Actinomycetes bacterium
TGATGGAAACCGACACGGTCTACCTCTTCTTTCCTTAGAGACTGAAGACTCGTTAGCACTCTGATGGTGAGAGTGCTGATGGCAAGTCTAGGGGCGTGCTGGCACTCTCGCAACGTGAGTGCCAACCTCGCCGCATCGACCGATCTGCGGCACCCGAGGATCTGGATGTATCAGGCCGCGTCGGCGGAACTCTGGGTGAACGGGCCCGTAATCTGCCGAAGCCGGTCTTACAAATTGTGTGACTCGGTGGTAGACAGAGGTCGGGGGAAATCACCGTCTCGTTCATGGGGGAACTAGAGACACATGGCAACACATCACCAATACTGGCTCGCGGTCGATCTGGGGACCACACGGACGGCGGCGGCGACAGCGTGCGCCGCCGCGGACGGCAGCTTCACGGCGTCGGCGTTCCCGCTCGGTCGCAAGTCGGACACGGCTCCAAGTGCCGTCTTCGCGGGCGACGACGAGCTGCTCTTCGGCGAATCCGCCGAGCGGCGCGGACTCGCACAGCCTGATCGGCTCATCCGCGAGTTCAAGCGCCGAGTCGGCGATGACGTGCCCATCGTCGCGGGCCGGCAGCGGTTCACCCCTGAAGAGCTGTACGCGCAGATGGTCGGCTGGGTCGTGAGGACGGTCACCGAACGCGAAGGCGGCAGACCGGAAGCCGTCTCGGTCACGGTGCCGGTCACGTGGGAGGGACATCGACGCGGGCTGCTCGCCGGAGCACTGGCAAAGCACATCGCCCACCCTGCGGAACTGATCAGTGAGCCGGAGGCCGCCGCCCGACACTATGCGGCGACGCGCTCGATCGAGGCGGAGCGCGCAATCGCGGTGTACGACCTCGGTGGCGGCACCTTCGACGGCGCCGTTCTCCGACGCGACAGCGACGGTGCGCTGCACCTCCTCGGAGCGCCCATCGGGATCGCCGACTTCGGCGGCGCCGACTTCGACGACCTCGTCCTGCGTCATGCCCTCGACGCCGCAGGTCTGTCCATCGCGGAGCTGTCCGCGGATCCGGACGCACGGGTCGCGCTCGCCGCGCTGCGTCGCGAGTGCACCGAGGCGAAGGAAGCGCTCTCGTTCGACTCCGACGTCGTCATCCCCGTGCTGCTGGAAGGCGCTCCTTCCACGGTGCGCCTGACGCGCTACGAGTTCGAGACGATGATCGAGCCGGGGGTGGAGCGGACGATCGATGCGCTCGACCAGGCGCTCGAGATGAGCGCGGTCGCGCCCGACGACCTGCAGGCCATCGTGCTCACGGGTGGTTCGTCACGCATCCCGCGCATCGCCGAGATGCTCTCCGAGCGCTTCGACCGCCCGATCGCCGTCGACACGGATCCGAAGGCCGTGGTCGCCCTGGGCGCCGCCCGCGCGATCGCCGAAGGATCGGGAGCGGCACCGATCCCGTTGGTCGCGACTACGGCATCCGCGGCTGCAGCATCCGCGGCAGCGGCCGACGCGCCCGCCGCGTTCCCCCTCACCGACGAGATCCCGGTCAAAGCCCGGCGCAGCTGGGCACGGCGCGGAGTGTCGTACGCCGCGATGAGCGCCGGTGTGCTCGCCCTCACCAGCGGGATCGTGCTCGCGAGCGCGACGGGCGTCGGATCGGGTGTCGCCAACGAGGCGGAGGAGGAGACCCCCTCGCTCGCGGTCTGGCTCGGTCTGGACCTGATCGGCGCGAGCTCGGCGATCGCCGACGAGCACGACGCCGTCGACCCGACGGCCGCGCCGGCCGCCGACGACGAGGACGAAGACGCGGCCGATCAGCGAGAGTCCGCGGCGCCGCCCACGCCTGTCCTCGGCCCGGTCAACCGGGTCACGAACCCGCGCTCGCAGAACGTCCCCCAGCGCAGTTCGTCGTCGCCCACCCCGTCACGGTCGCAACCGAGCTCCTCCGCGTCCGGTACGCCCTCCGGGTCGGGCGGCTCGAGCTCGGGCGGCTCGTCGCCCGCGGACTCGGCCACGCCGCCGACCTCCTCGCAGCCGACTTCGACGCCGACACCCACGCCGACACCGACACCGACACCGACACCGACGCCCACGCCGACACCCACACCGCCGCCGCCGGCACCCGACCCGACACCCGACCCGCCGGCACCGGACCCGACACCCGACCCGCCGGCACCGGACCCGACACCCGACCCGCCGGCACCGGACCCCACGCCCGACCCGCCGGCACCGGACCCGACACCCGACCCGCCGGCACCGGACCCCACGCCCGACCCGCCGGCACCGGACCCGTCGCCATCGCCGACCGATCCG
>JAUHVN010000445.1 GCA_030425055.1 Actinomycetes bacterium
CGACAAGGTCGACACCGAGATCCCCGCCCCGTTCGCCGGTGTGCTGCAGGAGATCCTGGTGCAGGAGGACGAGACCGTCGCCGTCGGCTCGCCCCTCGCGCGCATCGGCGACGGAGCCGCCGCTCCCGCCGAGGCCGCACCCGCGCCGGCGGCCGAGGAGCCGGCCGAGGAGCCGAAGCCTGAGCCTGCCGAGGAGCCGAAGCCCGCGCAGCCCGCCGCGGCCCCGAAGGCCGCGGAGCCGAAGCCCGAGCCGGCGCCGCAGCCGGCCGCGAAGACCGAGCCTGCGCCCGCGCCGTTCACTCCCCCGTCGGCGGGTGACGCGGTGTACGTCACTCCGCTGGTCCGCCGCCTCGCTCAGCAGCAGGGTGTCGACCTCGGCTCGGTGACCGGCACCGGCGTCGGCGGACGCATCCGCAAGGAGGACGTCCTGAAGGCCGCCGAGGCGGCGAAGGCCCCTGCTCCCGCGGCGCAGGCCCCCTCCGCGGCAGCCCCGACGATCGAGGTCTCGGAGCTGCGCGGCACGACGCAGCCGATGTCGCGCCTGCGCAAGGTGCTCGCCGAGCGTGCGGTCGCCTCGATGCAGGCGACGGCCCAGCTGACGACCGTCGTCGAGGTCGACGTCACGCGACTGTCGGCGTACCGCGACTCGGTCAAGGCCGAGTTCCAGCAGAAGACGGGCGACAAGCTGAGCTTCCTGCCGTTCTTCGCCCTCGCGGCCGCCGAAGCGCTGCAGACCTACCCTGTGATCAACTCGACCGTCGACGGCGACAAGATCGTGTACCCGCCGAGCGAGAACCTCTCGATCGCGGTCGACACCGAGCGCGGGCTGCTGACGCCGGTGCTGCGGGATGCCGCTGCGAAGAACCTGGCGGAGATCGCCCATGAGATCGCCGACCTGGCTGCGCGCACGCGCGATAACAAGCTCAAGCCTGACGAGCTCGCCGGAGGCACCTTCACGCTCACGAACACGGGATCGCGCGGCGCGCTGTTCGACACCCCCGTCGTGTTCCTGCCCCAGTCGGCGATCCTCGGCACGGGCATCGTCGTCAAGCGTCCGGGCGTGGTCTCGGTCGACGGCAAGGACGCGATCTCGGTACGGTCCTACGTCTACCTCGCGCTCTCGTACGATCACCGGATCATCGACGGCGCCGACGCGGCGCGCTTCCTCGGCGCCGTGAAGAAGCGCCTCGAGGACGCCGCCTTCGGCGAACAGCTGGGCATCTGATCGTCAGTGCTGCTGCGCGACGTCGTGCACGTCGCGCAGCAGCCAGCGTCCATCGAGTTCAGCGATGACGACGAGCTGCGATGCCGCGTCGTTGCCGTCGACCCGCAGCACGGCGACGCCGCCGAGGTCGTCGAGCAGCGTCACGGTCCGCTGATCAGCCGGCAGGTCGACCGGACCGGCGGGCACGGTCAGCATCGGATCCTGCATCACATCGGCCAGGCATTCCGATGAACCGCTGCAGGCGTTCCGTGCATCCAGCAGCACCGCCGCGACCTCATCGAGTCCCGAGGGCGTTTCACCGTCGGCGTCGTCCTGCGTTGCGGCGACGGCAGGAGGGATGGGTGCCGCGCTCGCGATCTCGGTGACGGCGGGTTCGGCGACGGCGGGAGAACCGGGACCTCCCGGCCACAGCAATCCACCGGCGACCACGGTTCCGCCGACGACGGCCGCGACGAGCCACGGCCGTCGTCGCCGGGGCTTGCGCGCGCGACGCCAGAGGTCCGTCGCAACCTCCGAGACGGTGTCGGTAAGGTCCGAATCGACGTGGCGGGCCAGCGCGGCGAACCACGGTGTGGCAGCGCGCTCGTCCCCCGCGGATGAAGCGGCGTCGGCGGCCGCGATGCTGCGCGCAGGGCGGGGACCGATGCCCTCGGTGGCCAGCGGGGCTGGTGCGGAGATCGCGAACAGCGTCTCCTCGAGGCGAAGGAGCACGCGCTGAGGCGCATCCGGCTCTGCGATCGCGTCGGCGACTTCGGCCCAGTGTGCACGCCGGGGCGCCGCAGACAGCTCGTCCAGCAGCTCGGCAGAGGCAGCGCGCGCGGACACATCGCCGACGCCCAGTGCGAGGACGGGGCGCCCGTCGGCGGTCACCCACCACTCGCCGTTGGACTCGAGGCCGAGGTGGGCGAGCTCGGCCACGGCACGAAGAGCACTCACGCCGACGGTGACCGCTTCCCCGTCCGACAGCGCGCCCCCACCGCCGCGGCGCGCGAGCGCCTCGTGGAGCCGGTCACGGAGTGCGGGGAGGAAGGCATC
>JAUHVN010000030.1 GCA_030425055.1 Actinomycetes bacterium
CCACGGCAACCACACCATCGTCTTCACCGACCGCCCATAGACCCCGGACGCCTCGCCCGAGGCATCCGTCACCGAACAGAGAGGTTCACCATGGCCGACAACCTGCAGGAGCTGCTCGACGGCACGAACGCCGTTGAGCTGCTGCGCAACTCGCAGATCGGGTCGTACATCTACCCGGTCGTACCCGCCGACTTCAGCAACTGGATCAAGGAGCAGAAGGCATGGCGCGACACGTCGGTGCTCTACGACCAGTCGCACCACATGGACAACGTGTTCCTGCGGGGCTCGGACGCCATCAAGCTCATCAGCGACACCGCGATCAACTCGGTCGCGAACTTCCCCGTCGACAAGGCCAAGCAGTATGTGCCCACCACGGCATCAGGCCACGTCATCGGCGACGGCATCCTGTTCCGCGAGGCCGAGGACGAGTACGTCTACGTCGGCCGCGCCCCCGCCTCGAACTGGCTCATGTTCCACGGAGAGACCGGCGGGTACCAGAACCTCGAGGTCGAGGTCGACAGGCGTTCACCGTCGCGTCCGTACGGCGACGCCGTCGCGCGCCGCTATTACCGCTTCCAGATCCAGGGCCCCACGGCATGGCAGGTCATCGAGAAGCTCAACGGCGGACCGCTCGAGCAGCTGCGCTTCTTCACGATGTCGACCATGCAGATCGGCGGCGCGAACGTGCGCACGCTGCGCCACGGCATGGCGGGCGCCCCGGGCCTCGAGATCTGGGGACCGTACGAGGACCACCACCGCGTCCGCGACCTGATCGTCGAGGCCGGCGCGGAGTTCGGGCTCGTCCCGGTCGGCTCGCGCGCTTACCCCTCGAACACCCTGGAGTCGGGCTGGATCCCGTCGCCGCTGCCCGCGATCTACTCGGGTGCCGAAGAGGAGGCCTACCGCCGCTGGCTGGGCACCGACAGCTACGAGGCCACGGGCACCCTGGCCGGTTCCTTCGTCTCGGACGACATCTCGGACTACTACCTGACCCCGTGGGAGCTCGGCTACGGATCATTCGTCAAGTTCGACCACGACTTCATCGGTCGCGACGCGCTCGAGAAGATCGACCCGGCGACGCAGCGCCGCAAGGTCACGCTCGCGTGGGACCCCGAGGACGTCACCAAGATCTTCGCGTCGCTGCTGGACACCGAGAACGAGAGCTACAAGTTCTTCGACCTGCCGCTGGCGAACTACGGTTCGGCGAACTACGACTCGGTGACCGACGCCGACGGCAACGTCGTGGGCTTCTCGATGTTCACCGGCTACAGCTCGAACGAGAAGCGCGCCCTGTCGCTCGCGACGGTCAACCCCGACGTGCCCGAGGGCGCCGAGGTCACCGTCGTCTGGGGTGAGCCCGACGGCGGCACGAAGAAGGCATCCGTCGAGCCGCACCGCCAGCTCGAGGTGCGCGCCGTCGTCTCGCCCGTGCCGTACTCGACGGTCGCCCGCCAGACCTACCAGGGCGGCTGGCGCACCGGGTACCAGGAGTCCTGACACCGCGCGACCGGTGAGACTGCATCGGGGCGCCGAGACCGCGGGTTCCGCCGCTGTCTCGGCGTCCCATTGCGGTCTCACCGAGGTCGGCGCGGTCGATACCCTCGGGGAGGAAGAGGAGCGGCATGAGTCTGAGGTATGCACTGCTGGCGATCCTGCGCGTCGGGCCGCTGTCGGGCTACGACCTGCAGAAGCAGTTCGCCCAGTCGGTCGGGCATGTCTGGTACGCGCCCGACTCGCAGATCTACCCCGAGCTGCGCAAGATGGAGCGCGACGGCCTCATCGAGGGCGAGGAGCAGGTGCGCGGCGAGCGCGGCGTGCGCCGCGTGTACCACGTCACCCCCGAGGGCGATCGTGCGTTCGTCGACTGGATGAACAGCCCGCTCGAGTACCAGCGCGTGCGCGACCCCGCGCACCTGCGCGCCGCTTACCTCGAGTCCGCTTCTCCGGATGCCGCACGCCGATTCCTGCACGACCACATCGCCGAGTGGGAGGGCGAGCTCGAGCAGTGGCGCGGCGAGCTCACGCACATCGAGGCCCTCACGAACCCGATGCTCGTGCGCCGACTCCAGGTCACCGCCGATGATGAACGCGAACGCACGATCGCGTTCAAGCGGTTCGCCTACGAGGGCCTGGTGGAACGTGCTCTCGCCGAGATCGCCTGGGCGCGACGAGGGCTGAAGCTGCTCGACGAACTCGGCTGAGCGGTATGCGGTCTGCGCTGAGACCGCACTGTCTCAGAGCGGATAGGCGCCGGGCTCGCGACGGAGCGTGATCCACCGCGTCTCGGTGAAGGCATCGATGTTCGCCTGGGCGCCGCCGTGTCGAGCGCCGGTTCCGGATGCACCGACACCCCCGAATGGCGTGTTCGCCTCGTCATTCACGGTCTGGTCATTGATGTGCACGATGCCGGTCGGAATCCGCTCGGCCAGCGCGAGGGCAGCCATCGCGTCCCGGCTGACGATTCCCAGCGAGAGTCCGTACTCGGATGCCGACGCGAGTGCGACTGCCTCCTCGTCATCCGCGTACGACACGACGGAGGCGACGGGCCCGAACACCTCCTGACAGTACGCGCCCGCATCCGTGGGCGTGTTCACCAGCACGGTCGGGCGATAGAACAGGCCATCGTAGGTGCCTCCCGCACGCAGCTGCGCGCCCTGGGCGACGGCGTCTTGCACGAGGCTGTGGACGCGGTCGCGCTGGACCTCGTCGATGAGGGGACCCAGGTGCACCTGCTCGGCGGCGGGATCGCCTACGACCATCGAGTCGGCCTTCGCCGCGAGCTTGGCGACGTACTCGTTGAACACCGACTCGTGCACGATGTGCCGCCCGACCGTCATGCAGATCTGGCCCTGGTGCAGGAAAGATCCCCACACCGCGAGGTTGACCGCCTGATCCACATCCGCGTCCTGGCGGACGATGTACGCCGAGTTGCCGCCGAGTTCGAGGTGCGCGCGCGTGAGGTGGCGTCCCGCCAGTTCGCCCACCGCCCGGCCCGCTCGCGTGGAGCCGGTGAACGCGATCACCCGCACGCGGGGATCCGCGACCATCGCCTCGCCGACGTCTGCTCCCCCCGGGACGAGCTGCAGAAGCCCGGCGGGGAGTCCGGCTTCCTCGAAGATCCGCACCATCGATACGCCACCCGTGATCACGGTGCGAGGGTCGGGCTTGAGCAGAACAGCGTTGCCGAGCGCCAGAGCGGGTGCCACGGCCCGGATTCCGAGGATCAGGGGCACGTTGAACGGCGAGATGACGCCCACCACGCCGACGGGGACCTGCTTGGCCAGCGACATCCGGGGTTCTTCGCTCGAGAGGATCGAGCCGAGCGGCGCCGAGGGCAGGCTGGATGCCTCGTAGCACTCCGCCGCGGTCACGTGCAGCGCGAAGCCCGCCAGCGGCGGGATCGCGCCGACCTCCCGCACGTTCCATCCCATGATCTCTTCGGCGTGCTGCTCCCACAGCTGACCCGCCCGCCGCAGCACTGCCGCACGCGCCGGGTGGGGCAGCGAAGCCCACTCCCGCTGCGCACGGGCTGCGCCCTCGGCGGCGCGCGCGACGTCGCCGGGTCCTGCGAGCCCCACCATGGCGATGGTCTCGCCGGTGGCCGGCGCCACCGATGCCACGACACCCCCCTCGCCCGGGACCCACTCACCGTCGATGTGTATCCGCTCCGCGAACACGTCGGCTTGCATGAGCGCAGCCGTCATCGTCGTTGCATCCGTCACGATCATTCCTCTCCCTGTTGTCGCGCGCCGGCCACTGAGCGCGGCGCGGGGTTCTCGTCAGCTCTCGGCCGCCCGACCTGCGCGCACCGCACGGCGGCCCACGGCGCTCGCGCTCCAGCCCTGTCGCAGGATCCGCTGCGCATCCTCGGCGATGAGCGCGCCGTCATCGAAGGTATCGCGCCAGATCGCGAGCATGTCGGATGCGTGGGGCGAGAGCACCGCTGCAGAGAATGCCTCGACTCCCCACCTGCGCTCATATCCGTCATCCAATGCCTGGGCGATGACGCCCGGAAGATCGACGGCACCGGACGAGAGGGCACCACGGCCGGACTGACCGAGTTCGAGGAACGCGAGACGCGGCAGGGCGGTCCGGATCGCCGCGCCCATGTCGGACTCCTCCACGGCCATGTGGAAGGTGTCGAGGTGGATCCACAGGTGGTCTGAGCGGCTCGCTTCGACGAATCGCATCGCATCCGCGGCGGTGTTGACCACCGACGTCTCGTAGCGATTGAGCACCTCGAAGGTCATCGTCACGCCCTGCTCCTGTGCGTAGTCGGCGACCGCGCCGACCTCCCGTGCCGCGCGATCGAAGGCCGCCGATCCCGTGGACGTGGCCGGACGACCGAAGAGACCGTACGGCACTCCGTTCATCTGGTCCCCGCCGAGCGCCGCGGTGAGATCGACCACCGCCCGGAGTGCCCTCGAACCCGCGTTCCGGATCCCGTCATCGGCCGAGGAGACGTCCGCGTCGGGGCCCTGCCCGGCGATGGTGATCGGAGCGACGCCGTACGAGGCGAACACGGCTCGCAGGGCCGCCGCATCCGTGTGCTCGACGTCGAGCGGAGGAAGGACGACGCGCCGATAGCCCAGGTCGCTGATCGCCGCCAGCGCACGTTCGAGCGATTGCGCCGACGCGTCGGCGACCAGGATGTTCGCATGGCAGGCGATATCGAGAGACGATTCCACGGTCGCGGTCGCCATGGTCAGAACACCGGCAGGTCGAGGCGCTGCTTGAACACCGAGTAGCCGTCATCGACGTGGACGACGGTGCCGTTGATGGCGTTCGCCTCGTCGGAGGCGAGGAATGCCACGACGTCGGCGATCTCCTCGGGCGCGGTCATGGTGTTGCGCAGCTGCTCGGAAGCGAAGGTCGTCTTCAGATCCTCGCTGAACTGGTTGATGATCGCCGTGCCCACGCGCCCAGGAGTGATGGCGACGGCTCGGATGCCGAATTCGGCCAGCTCGTAAGCGGCCGACCGGGTGAAGCTGATGACGGCGGCCTTGGCGGCGCTGTACGTGAAGGCGAGCTCGGCCGCCTGCTCGCCGTAGATCGACGACGTGCTGATGATGACGCCGCCGGTGCCCTGATCGCGGAACTGCCGTCCCGCTGCCAGGATGCCGTAGTACACGCCGTCCTGATCGACACGGATCATCGGGACGTAGTCGACGGCGGGATCGTGTTCCAGAAGCGGCTTGCCGCCGGCGATCCCGGCGTTGTTGAAGATGACGTCGAGTCTGCCGAACGCCTCGACCGTGGACCGGACGGCTTGTTCGACCTGCTCGAAGACGGAGACGTCGACGCCGACGGCGATGGCCGAACCGTCGGCGAATTCGCCGGCCACGTCCTGAGCCCGTGCGAGGTCGACGTCGGCGACGGCGACCTTCGCTCCCTCGGCGATGAACTTCCGAACCGTCGCCAAGCCGATTCCGCTGGCGCCGCCCGTGATGAGAGCGACCTTGTCCTTCAAGCGCATGTTGTGTCCTTCTTCGGTGTGTAGAGGGATGCGGTGGGCGACCTCCCGGCGGGACGACGGTGACCGTCGCCCCGCCGGGAGGTACGGTCAGCCGAGCTTGTCCGACGGGGTGATGTCGGCTGCGTTGTCGACGGTGACCAGGGTGGTATCGACCGCCTCGAAGTTGCTGCCGGGCATCGAGCCGCTGTTCTGGTACTCAACGAGCGCATCGATGACGCTGTCGTTGATCGACGGCCACGGCTGCTCGACGGTCGCGAGGAACGGGCCGCCATCGAGGATCGCGGCGATCGCCTCGCTGGTCGCGTCGACGCCCGTCACGACCGCATCGGCGCCCGCTTCGCTGATCGCCTGGACCGCGCCGAGAGCAGCGTCGTCCCAGCCCACCCACACCGCATCGAGTCCGCCGGGGTTCGCGGTGAGGTAGTCCGCGACGAGCGCGAGCGCCTCGGTCCGCCCGGTCGCGGGCGACACCACCTGCTGGATCTCACCACCGGCGAGCGTGGCGCCTGCGGCCTCGATCTCTTCGGCCGCGAGGCTCGCGCGCATCCGGATTCCGGCGTGCGGGTCGTGACCGATGACCATGATGTTCTTGCCCTCGAGACCTCCGATCGCATCGGAGATCGCGCCCAGGGTCTGGTCGACGATGCCCTGCTGATCCGTGGTGATGTTGAGGGCGTAGGCGGCGGTCGGCTCGGTGCCCGCGTCGATCGCGAACATCGGGATGCCGGCGTCGTTGGCCGCGGTCACGATCGAACTGATCGAGGCGACATCGGTGTATCCGTTGTAGACGGCGTCGGCGCCCTGGCCGATCGCGCTCTCGACCGCTGGGTTCATCTTCTGGAAGTCGAAGTCGCCCTGGATCATGGTGAGCTCCCAGCCGAGCTCATCGGCCTGGGCCTCGACTGCCTTCACCCACCAGGCGCCGATCGGCGTCTGGTTGCCCGACGTGAAAGCGACGACGCGGAAGGGCTCATCGGGTGATCCCCCCGAATCGCCTCCGTCTCCGCCGGTCGAGGTCGAGCATCCGGTGAGTGCGAGGGTCGCTGCGGCCGCGAGGGCCAGGATCCCTTTGAGTGAGTTACGCACGGTTCTACTCCTTCGTGTGATTGCGCGTGTGTGGTGGTGCCTCGGCGGGTCGATCGCCCGCCAAGCTCATGGATTCCGCTGCCTATCTCTCTCGGTGGCGGAGAGACGACAGCGTGACGGCGGCGATGATGATCAGGCCGGTCACGACCTGTTGGACATAGGCGTTGACGCCGAGGATGTTCAGCCCGTTGCTCATGACGCCGATGATCATGACGCCGACCATCGTTCCGCCGATATTGGCCGCGCCGGAGCGCACGACGGTCATCCCGAGGAACACCGCGGCGACCGAGAACAGCAGGTTGTCCTCCCCTTGGATCGCGCTCGCGCTTCCGAGCCTGGCTGCGAGAAGGATTCCGCCGATCGCTGAAACCAGGCCGGCGACCGCGAAGGCCATCAGCCGTGCTCGCCGGACGTTGACACCGGACAGCCGCGACACCTCGACGTTCCCACCCGTCGCGTACCAGCGGCGCCCGATGGTGGTGTACCGGAGCACGAACCACAGCGCGATCGAGATCAGGATCGCGATGAACACCGGCAGCGGGATCTCGAGGAACCGCCCTTGGCCGAGGTTGTTGAACTCTGCCGGAAGGCTGAACAGCGTCGTTCCGGAAGTGACGAGGAACGCCAGCCCGGTCACCGACGTCAGCGTCGCCAACGTCGCCACGAACGCCGAGAGATTGAGATAGGCGATGAGAAGGCCGTTCGCCAACCCGATGAGCAGCCCCACTGCCAGTCCCATCAGTATCGCGACGGCCACAGGCACGCCGTCGAGCATGAGCGACGCCACGACCGCTCCCGCGAGCGCCGAGATGGCTGCGACGGACAGGTCGAAGTCACCGACCACCATCACGATCGTCTGGGCGCCGGCGATGATCGCGAGGATGGCGACCTGGTAGAGGATGTTCCGGACGTTGGTGAAGGTGAGGAACACATCGGGTCGCATCGCGAAGAAGAACACGACCAACGCGATGAGGGCGAGCACCGTGCCGCCCGAGAGGAGCGTCTGGCCGATCGAACGTCGCGGCACGGCGATCGTGTCGTTGGAGTCCTCGATGCCCGGGTTACGCATCGTCGTCATGCGAATCCGCCTTTCCATAGCAGTAGCTGAGGAGAACCTCTTCGTCTGCGCCCTCCGCGGCGACCTCTCCCGATATGCGGCCCTCGTGCATGATCAGGATCCGGTCGCTCATCCCGATGAGCTCGGGAAGCTCGGAGCTGACCGCGATGACGGTCGTCCCGCCCGCGGCGAGTGCGCGGATCAGTCGATAGATCTCGGCCTTGGTTCCGACGTCGATCCCGCGGGTGGGCTCGTCCATCAGCAGGACGCTCGGCTTGCGCGCGAGCATCTTGGCGAGCACGACCTTCTGCTGGTTGCCGCCTGAGAGCTCCCCGACCGGCTGCCGCGACGTGCGGGCCTTGATCCGCAGATCGGCCATTCCCTTGTCGACGATGTCCGAGATCCGTGCGCCGGAGACGACACCCATGGTGCTGACGGCCGGGATGTTCGCGAGGGCGATGTTGTCTCGGATGGTCGAGGCGAGGATCACCCCCTGGCTGCGCCGCTCCTCGGGGACCAGAGCGATGCCGGCGTCCAGCGCGCGGCCGACGCTCGGCGAGTTGGGCAGCATACGGCCGTCGACGGTGATGCTGCCGGCCACGTGCCGTTGGGCGCCGGAGAGGATGCGCAGCAGCTCGCTGCGGCCCGATCCGGCCAGTCCGCCGATTCCGAGCACTTCGCCCTTGTATGCCACGAAGGACACACCCTTGACACGCCGACCGTCCAGCTGCTCGACGGCGAGCGCCACCTCACCCGTCGCCGTCGCGCCGCGCTCCGGGTAGAGCTCGCCGGCCGCGCGGCCGACCATGTTCGAGATGACCTCGTCGATGTGGGAATCGGCGACATCCTTCGTCACGATCGTCTTGCCGTTGCGCATGATCGTGAGGCGATCGCACAGCTCGAAGACCTCCTCGAGGCGATGCGACACATAGACGATCGCCACCCCCTCGTCGCGCAGCCTGCGCAGCACCGAGAACAGCTCTGTGATCTCAGTGTCGGTGAGCGATGCCGTCGGCTCGTCGAGGATCAGTACCTGCGCGTCGGTGGCGAGCGCCCGCGCGAACGCGACCATGGTCTGCTGCACGGGCGAGAGCTCGCCGGCGAGCTTGCCGAGCGCTATCCGCTGATGGATGCGATCGAGCAGCTGCTTCGCCCGGCGACGGAGCGCGCCCCACCGGACGATCCCGCCGCTGCTAGGCGTCTGGTCGCCGAGCAGGATGTTCTCGGCGACGCTCAGCGACGGGACGATCGACAGCTCCTGGTACAGGGCGACGATGCCGGCGCGCTTGGCCACGCGCACGTTCGCGAACTGCACGTCGTCGCCGGCCCGGCGGAGCGTGCCCGAGTCGGGGGCATAGATGCCGGTGAGGATCTTGATGAGTGTGGACTTGCCCGCCCCGTTCTCGCCGAGGAGAGCGTGGATCTCGCCCGGCAGGACCGACAGCTGCGCACCCTCGAGGGCGTGAACGCCGTCGAAGCGCTTGACGATGCCGACGGCCTCGAGGGCAGGAGCGGCATTGCGTGCGGTGGTCTCCTCGAGCCGACTCATGACGTCCTGCCCGTCTCGTCGAGATCGTTGCACCGGATCAGCACCTTGGGGTGTGCGCCCGACACGTGGGCTTCGAAGGCGGCGACCGCGTCGTCGAGATCGAAGACCGCCGCGGTGAGCTCGTCGAGGGCGAGCAGCGGGAGCAGCTGGAGCGCTCGAGGGAACGCGTACGGCGACACGAAGACCCCCGTAAGGGTGAGCTCCTTGAGATACAGGTAGTCGGAGAGATTGAGCGGCATCGCGAAGTCTTCCGGATACATCGCGCCGTACACGACGGTGGCTCCCTTGGCGGCGATGTCGAGCAGCCCGCCGACGGCGCGAGGGGACCCCGAGGCATCGACGACCACGTCGTAGCCGCGGCCGTCGGTGATCTCAGCGGCGCGAACGCCCTGATCTTCGCCCACGGGATCGATGACGAACTCGGCGCCGTGCCGCAGCGCCATCTCGCGACGCGCCGCGATCGGCTCGATCATCGTCAGCGACGTGGCGCCGAAGCGTCGCATCACCTGCAGAGCGAGCTGCCCGATCGGGCCGCCCCCGCACACGGCGACGCGATCTCCGACCCTCATCCGGGTCTTGTCGGCGATCCGCACAGCGACCGAGACCGGCTCGAGCAGGCATCCGGCGCGCAGCGACACCGCGTCGGGGAGCCGATAGACCTGAGACTCGTGCCAGGTGACCGTCTCGGCCATGCCGGGCCGGTTGTAGTCCTGGATGTGCTCGCAGAACTGCTGCCTGCCGTCTTGACAAGGCCGGCACGTTCCGCAGAAGCGGAGGAAATTGCCGGCGACGCGATCGCCGACGCCCAGGCCGTTCCGATGTGCATGCTCACCGAGCTCTTCGATGACGCCCGACACCTCATGGCCGAGTCCGATCGGCACGTCCGTTCCGAAGAAGCCCTCCGCCAGGTGTGGATCCGAGCCGCAGATCGCGGCGTAGGCGACCCGGATGCGCACATCCTCGGGTCCCAGAGGCTGCCGAGGGAAGTCGACGACGTCCACCCGCCCCCGAGTCGACGGGTCGGGGTCGCGCAGGCTGCCGATCTTGGTGACGGCGACTGTCTTCATCGATCTCTCCGTTGCGCGGTGGCTTGTGGGTCAGGACGCGGCCAGCACTCGTCGGGTCGCGGCGATCGTCGCTTCGAGCCCATAGCCGTACTTGTCGCGAAGCTGCTCGTCCTCGCCGAAGCCTGCATAGACCTGAGGGATGCCCAGGCGCTCGAACGCGTTCAGGCACACGCCGCGGTCGGCGATGACGTCCGCGATCCGCGTTGCGAGCCCGCCGTAGGCGAGGTGATCCTCGAGGACGACGAACCGGCCACCGGTCTCGTCCGCGCACTGCAGGATGAGATCCTCGTCGATCGGCTTCAGCGTGAACATGTCGACGACGCGCACGGATCGGCCGTCCGAGGCGAGCTGCTCAGCCGCCTCGAGCGCCTGCGCGACGGTCGTACCGTGCGTGAAGATGGTGGCGTCGGTCCCCGGGCGCGCGACGATCCCCTTCCCTATGCGCACATCGTGCTCGCCGGGTTCGTAGAGGACCTTGTCCTTCTTGCCCACGGCGAGTCGGATGTACAGAGGCCCCTGCATCGTCATCGACTGTCGGATCACCTCGCCGACCATCAGGGGGTCGCCGATGGAGGTGACCGTCATGTTCGTCAGCGAGCACATCAGCGATAGGTCCTCGACGGCGTAGTGGGTCGAGCCGCCGTTGCCGACGAGACCCCCGTGGGTGCCGATGATCTTGACGGGAAGGTTGGGGTAGCAGACGTCGCTGCGCACCTGCTCCAGTGCGCGCATGCTGAGGAAGGGCAGCATCCCGGAGACGACCGGGATGTTGCCGTCGTAGGCGAGGCCGGCGGCGATTCCGACGCTCACCTGCTCGGCGAGGCCGACATCGAGGAAGCGCTCGGGGTACTTGTCGCGGAACTCGACGAGCGTCGCGCCGATGTCGGGGGTGATGACCCAGAGGTTCTCGTGGGTCTCGCCGAGCTCGGCCAGGGTCGATCCGATGACGGAGCGAGCGCCGAGGAACTCGCCGAAGGTGAAGGTGACGGGCATCAGACGCTCTCCTTCTCTCGGGTGGAGTCGAGCGCAGCGAGCGCGCGCTCCAGGTCGGCGGCTCCGAGAGAGCCCGCGTGCCAGGCGAGATTGTGCTCCATGAAGTCGACACCCTTCCCCTTGACAGTTTCAGCGATGACCACGGTCGGTCGATCGGCATCGCTCGGCGGCAGCGCATCGATCGCTTCGACGAGCTGAGCCATGTCATGACCGTCGATCTCGACGACGTTCCACCCGAACGCGCGCCACTTGTCCGGATAGGGCTCGAATACGACACGCTCCTCGGCGAAGCTCGTCATGAGCTGTCGATTTCGGTCGATGAAAGCGACGAGGTTGCCGAGCTCGTTGCTCCGCGCCGCCATCGCCGCCTCCCAGACCGAGCCCTCTCCGGTCTCCCCGTCCCCCATGAGGCACACCACCCGGTGGTCATCGCCGCGGTGGCGCGCGCTCAGCGCCATGCCCACCGCGAGCGGGAGTCCGTGGCCGAGCGAACCCGTCGAACACTCGACACCCGGCAACTGGACCTTGCAGGGATGCATGTCGTAGGCGCTGTCGAGTTGACCGTACGTGTCGACGATGCCCTCGTAGGAAAAGAATCCGCGCATGGCCATCGCGATGTACATGCATACGGCCGCGTGCCCCTTGCTCAGCACGAATCGGTCTCGGGCAGGGTTGGCGATGTCGTCGGGATCGACTCGGAGGCCGTATTGGTAGAGCGCGGTGAAGATGTCCGCAGCCGACAGGTCCCCTCCGATGTGAACGGCGCCCTCGTATGTTCCGCACAGGTGCAGCAGCTTCCGGCGCAGTTCGTAGGCGAGGTCCTCGAGCTCGACGACGCTCGGTCGCTCGCGCTCGGCCAGGGGGTGCGTGCCCATCGCATGCCTCCTCATTGAATGACGCGGATGCCGACGACTTCGGTCTCGTCCTCGTCGACACTGACTCGGATCCCCGGCTTCCGCCGTGGGATGTGAGGTGAAGTTAGCACGAACTCATTTACAAGTAAACAAGAATGTACGTAAACTCATTTACATCTCCACATCCGCCGTGTGCGGGTGCAGGATGGAGATCGACGAGAACGACACAGAGAGGTGGACGTCGAAATGTCTGACACGGCAACAACCGCAGGTGTGCGGACGGGGTTGTTCATCGGGGGTGAGGAGCGTCATACGACGGAGACCCTCCAGATCGCGGATCCCGGCAAGCCGGGCGTGATCGTGGGAGAAGCGGCCGCGGCATCCGCCGAAGACGTCGCCGACGCGGTGGCCTCGGCCAAGCGGGCCTTTCCCGCGTGGGCGGCGCTGACGGCGCAGGAGCGCGCGAAGCACATGGCCGACGCCATCGCCGGCATCGCGGACGACCGCGACGACGACGCCGCGATCCTGTCTCAGGAGAACGGCAAGATCAGGATGGAGGCGTGGATCGACGCGCTCGTCTTCGAGATCCGATGGAACCTCGCACTGATGCTCGCGGACGAGGTCGACAGCGGCCACGTCCTGCCGGCGATTCCGGGTGCCATTCCCGTGGACACCAAAGTCGCGTACCAGCCCCTCGGCGTCGTGACGGTGATCGTCCCGTTCAACTGGCCGATCGCGATCCTCGGGGCCGCGCTCCCCCACGCGCTGCTCGCCGGCAACACGGCGATCGTCAAGCCGCCGCTGACCGCGCCGCTGGCGACCGCGAAGCTCGTGCAGCGGGTCGCGGAGAAGCTTCCGCCGGGCGTCCTCAACATCGTGACCGGGAAGGACGAGAACCTGTCCGGCCTCATCCAGAATTCCGACATCGCGAAGGTGTGCTTCACCGGCAGCGTGAATGGCGGAAAGCGGATGATGGAGATGGCGTCGAAGACGTTGACGCGCGTGACGCTCGAGCTCGGCGGAAACGACGCGGCGATCTTCCTGGAGGACGCCGTCGTCGACGACACTCACCTAGACCGTCTGTACGCGGCCGTGTACGACACAACCGGCCAGATCTGCATGAATGCGAAGCGCGTGTACGTGCACCGCTCACGACTGGACGAGGTGGTCGCCGGGTTGTCCGCCCGTCTCGAGAAGGCCGTGATCGGGTACGGGCTCGACGAGGGCACGACGATGCTCCACTCGTCCGCGCAGAAGGCGTTCGTGGAGGAGATCATCCAGGAGGCCAAGGACTCCGGAGCGGACGTGCGCGAGTTCGGCGAGTTGCCCGGAGGCGATCTCGCCGGCGGCAACTTCCTGCGACCCGCGATCGTGGTCGACCCCGACCCGGGTCTGCGGGTGGTCACTCAGGAGCAGTTCGGCCCCGTCATCCCCATCATCCCGTTCGACTCCGAGGAGGAGGCCGTTCGCATGGCCAACGACACGTGGGCCGGGCTCTGCGGTTCAGTCTGGACAGACGATCCCGACTCGGCTCAGCGTGTGGGTGGCGCCCTCGAATGCGGGTACGTGTGGGTCAACGACCACGGTGCAACCCGTCTCGACCTGCGCGCACCGTTCGGGGGCATGAAGCAGTCCGGTATCGGCCGCGAGCAGGGAATCGAAGGCATCCGAGCCTTCCAGGACACCCGCTCGATCGCGACGATCGATCCGGACGCGCTCGCAGCGATGGCGCACTGACACGACACACGAACCGGGATCCGGCCCCGCGACGCACGCGGTCGGATCCCGATTCGTCTGTCACACTCGACCCCACGGAGGGAACCGCATGCCCCGCGACCTGGACGACGACGAAGCGAAGAGCACTCTGCCGTCCGGCACGGTCATCGAGCCGCTCGCCGATGGCATCGACCCGGAGAGTTTCACACCACGGCTGCTCGCGCTCCTGTCGAACGCACTGGTCTGGCGCGAGTCGCACGAACTGCGGCGCCGGTTCGGCCTCGGCACCAATGAGTGGCGCGTGATCTCGGCGCTCGCGGTGCGGCCGGGAGCCTCCGCGACCGAGGTGTCGGACTTCTTGGTCGTCAACAAGGCCATCGTCTCCAAGAGCGTCAGCAACCTGATCGCACGGGGTCTGCTCATCCTCTCGGACGGCCCCCGGGGGTCGCGGCCGATGTACCTGACCGCCGACGGTGCACGGATGCATGACGAAATGCTGCCGATCTCCATGCGCGGCCAAGAGATCATCTACTCCCACCTTCGTGCCACCGACGTGGAGCGGCTCAATGAGCTGCTGAGGCGCATGTTCGACGACATGCGCAGCCTCGCGATGTCGGAGGCGGAGGCGCACGACGGCATATCCCCCAATATCGGCGAGTTCGCGCACACGCCGGGCACCATTGGCCCGGATGCGAACCGGGAGTGACCCGACGGTGTGTGCCATAGCTCGCGTCGGGGGGCCTCCGCTCAGGCAAGATTGTGGACAGGATTCACACGAATTTCGTATGCAATC
>JAUHVN010000446.1 GCA_030425055.1 Actinomycetes bacterium
CCGTCCATCCAGTGCCACCAGGCGCGAGGACGGGCCTCGTCGGGCGGATCCATGAACGTGCGCCAGAGCGCATCGCCGTCGTCGGCGTGTGCAGCGGTGCCCATGACAGGCATCCTTCCAGCGCCCGCGCGGCTCAGAAGGCCGCGTTACTTATATTCGATATCGCTACAACTAATGTGTGCTTTCGACACAAGCGTGTGATAGTGGCAGAGACGCCGCGCGAACGCGCCGGCGCATGACGAGGACGTCAGGAGCAGGCGACAGTGACGATCGACCAGGACAGCACGCGGACGCTCACCGTGCCGCCCGAGGCGCGGCAGACCCCGCGTCCGAGAGGCCGCAAACCGCTGATCAGCTATGGCCACTGGTGGTGGGCGCTGCCGGCGATCATCCTCGTCGTCGGCGTGCACTACGTCGCAACCCTGACGGGCGGCTTCTTCGCCTTCACGAACTGGACCGGTCTGGGCGACTGGGAGTTCATCGGCCTCGACAACTTCGTGCGGATCTTCCAGGACCCGACGCTGCTCGGGTCGGTGTGGAACACGCTGTTCCTCGCGTTCGGGTCGGTCATCCTCACCAACGTGCTCGGCCTCCTGTTCGCGCTCGCGATCAACCGCACCCTGAAGTCCCGCTACATCCTGCGCACGCTTCTGTTCATGCCCGTGGTGCTCAGCCCGCTGGCGGTGGCGTACGTGTGGAAGTTCATCTTCCAGTTCAACGGGCCGCTCAACGGGGCCCTCGCCGCGATCGGCCTCGAGGACTGGCAGAAGGTGTGGCTCGCCGACCCGACGTGGTCGATCTGGGCGATCCTGATCACCGTCGTCTGGCAGCAGACCGGCTTCGTCATGGTCATCTACCTCGCCGGCCTCGCGTCGGTGCCGGTCGAGATCGAAGAGGCGGCCGCGCTCGACGGCGCCAGCCTCTGGCAGCGCTTCTGGGCGGTCACCGTGCCCGCCATCCGGCCCTCGATCGCGATCGCGACCACCCTCGGCATCATCCAGGGCCTGCGGATCTTCGACCAGATCCTCGCCCTCACCGGCGGCGGGCCGGCCGGCGCGACCGAGACGCTCGCGACCCAGGTCTACAAGCAGGCGTTCGCGCTGGGGCAGTTCGGCTTCGGCTCGGCGCTCGCGCTGATCCTGACCGTGATCATCCTGTTCTTCGCCATCCTCCAGCAGTACGCGACCCGTGACCGCGACGCGGTGGGAAGGGCCTGACATGTTCCGCTACACGAAGCTCACCGCGCTGCGCGAGGTCCTGGTCTGGATCGTCACGCTCATCGGGCTGCTGCCCTTCTACTTCCTCATCTCGACCGCACTGAAGAGCGACGAGGAGGCCCTGACGACGCTGCCGATCGCTCCGCCGTCGTCGCTCGACTTCTCATCGTTCGTCTCGGTGCTCACCTCCACCGGGCGCAACAGCATCCCGCTGAGCATCCTCAACAGCACGATCATCACGGTGGGGGCCATCTTCGGACTGGTCCTGTTCGGCTCGGTCGCCGCGTACGTCATCACCCGGCGCACCCGCGCGTGGACGAACTTCACGTTCTACCTCGTGCTGATCGCGATCATCCTGCCCGCGCAGCTGGGCACCGTCCCGCTCTACATCGGCGCCCGCACCGTCGGGCTCACCGGCAACGCGCTCGGCATGATCCTGCTCTGGATCGGCATCCTGCTGCCGCTGTCGGTGTTCCTCTACGCGAGCTTCTTCCGCGGCCTGTCCACCGAGTACGAGGAGGCCGCCGTCATCGACGGCGCGTCGCCCACCCAGGCGTTCTTCCGCGTCGTGCTGCCGCTGATGGCGCCCGCGACCGGCACGGTGGCGATCCTCACCGGCCTGATCGTGTGGAACGACTTCTTCAACTCGCTGATCTTCCTCGGCGGCTCGACCACCCAGACCCTGCCGGTCGCGATGTACACATATGTCGGCGGTCTGGTCTCGGCGTGGAACAAGATCTTCGCGGTCGTGATCATCTCGATGATCCCGATCCTCGGGTTCTACATGTTCGCCCAGAAGAAGTTCATCCAGGGATTCGCCGGTGGACTCAAGGGGTGAGATCGGCGACGGCGGCCGGTTCGACGAACCGGCCACCCGCGTCGATAGCGGACTGCACTTCGACGGCGGCCTCGAGGAACACCGAGCGCAGCCACGCGTGCTCGGGGTCGCGGTCGTGCACCGGATGCCACCACAGGGCGTTCGCCGTCGGAGTGGCATCGAACGGCACCTCGAAGATGCGCAGACCCTGCTGCCCCGCCACG
>JAUHVN010000031.1 GCA_030425055.1 Actinomycetes bacterium
TCACCGGCCGTCCGAGATGATCGTGCGCGCCGGCTTCGCCACTGAGCAGGCCGTCTACGGGATGCTGCTGGTCGCCGGCATGATCGTCGCCGCCGGCGCGCACGGCGGGTCGTCGGTCGAGGTGCTCGTGACCGTCGTCGTGACCGTGCTGGTCTTCTGGGCTGCCCACGTCTACGCGGGCACCGTCGCCCACCACGGACTCGAGGAGGGTCACAACGTCGGGCTGCACCAGGCGTTCCGCATGTCGCTTCACGCGACGTGGGGCATGCTGCTGTCGGCGATCGTGCCGTGCGTCATCCTGCTGCTGGGCACGCTGCGCGTGTTCCCCGATCGGCTGGCGGGCTGGCTCGCGCTGATCTCGTGCATCATCACGCTCGGCGTGCTCGGGTACGTCGCCTATCAGCGGCGTGGGGCGCCGTTGCACCTGCGCATCGTCGGCGCTCTCGTGACCGCCGGCTTCGGTGCACTGCTCGCACTGCTGAAGGCCATCATCCACTGAGCCGCTCGGGCCGGAAGCCGTAGCCCACCATTCGTGCGACGAGCAGCCGGACGATCGGGATGCCGATCCGCATCACCGTGCGCTGAGCACGCGTGGGCGGGTTGTCGAGCAGTCGGATGCCGCGCCCGTTCGCGATGGTGCGGTGCACCACCCGCTGGATGCGCTGCATCATGGCGGTCGGCCACGCGCGACGCCGCTGCACGCGAGTGGCCGCGCGGTCGATCTCCGCAGGGCCGGCGGCGCTCGCCAGCACCGGGCCGAGGACTCGCGCGGCGGCGACGGCATCCTGCACCGCGTAGTTGATGCCCACCCCGAAGGCGGGCGACATCGCGTGGGCCGAGTCTCCGATGCACAGCACGCCGGGCGCCGTCCACCTCGGCAGGCGGTCGATCTGCACCGAGAGCAGCTTGACGTCGTCGAAGGATCCCACCCGCTCGACGACCTCGGCGAGCGGCGGCGATGCCCGTGCCACCCGTGCTCGGAACCGGTCGATCCCCTCGGCGCGCATGTCGTCGAACCGACCCTTGGGGATCAGGAATCCGCACTGCAGGTAGTCGGGCCGCGGGATCGTGAGCAGCATCCCCTCCTCCGACAGCCAGGCGAGCGTGTCGGGCACGTCGCGTCCGGGACGCGGCAGGCGGAACCACAGCACGTCCGCCGGCACACCGCGCGCCTCCGGAGTCAACCCGACTCGGCGCCGCACGGTCGAGTCGCGACCGTCAGCGGCGACGACGAGGTCGGCGCGGATCTCGCTCTCACCGTCGTGGTCGCGCACGCGCACGCCGGTCACACGACCGGCATCCCTCAGCACGTCGATCACCTCGGTGCCGAGGCGCAGGTCGAACGATGGATGCCGCGACGCCTCGTTCGCCAGCAGGTCGAGCAGGTCCCACTGAGGCATCAGCGTCAGGAAGTTGTTGGGCTCGGGCAGAGTCGTGAAGTCGACGGCGTGGACGCGCACGCCGTTCGCCACGACGTCGAGCATCGTGAGCGGGTGATGGGGGATCGCGTCGAATCCCGTTCGAAGGCCGAGTGCGTCGAGCAGATTCATCGTCGACGGGTGCACGGTGTCACCGCGGAAGTCGCGGAAGAAGTCGTCGTGCTTCTCGAGCACCACGACATCGACGCCCTGTCGCGCCAGGAGCAGACCGAGCATGATCCCGGCGGGTCCGCCGCCGGCGATGCACACCCGGGTCGTGGTCACGTTCCGCACGCTACCGGAGCGCCCCGCCGCGGTCGATGCCCCCCGGTGCGGGGCATTGTGCGGGCGGCAGTCGCCTGCATACCTCGCTTCCTGCCCGGCCCGCAAGAGGCGGCGCGACGCGGAGGCGGCCGGATAATCTGCCGCCGTGACGAAGCAACGCTGGCTCGACAAACCGCCCGTGCGGGACTTCCCGCCTGCATCGCCACGCGCCCGACTCACCGCACTCGTGATCGGCCTCGGGGCGGCAGGCGTCTTCATCGGCATCTTCGCCATCGTCGCGACCAATGGCCTGGAGCCGCTGGCGATCGACCTCTGGTGGCGCGATCTCATGGAGTCGCAACGCACTGACGTGGGCGTCTTCATCGCCTTCATCCCGGCCTTCGTGGGCGGCACGGTCGTCATGGTCGTGATCCCGATCCTCGTCGTCGCCGCCTTCTTCTGGCGACGACGACGATGGAGTGCGGTCAACATGGCGACCGCGATCATCGTCGTCGTGGCGATCGGTGCACCGCTGTCCTACATCGTCGGGCGCGACCGCCCCGAGGGCACGTTGGCCGAAGACCTCGCCACATCGTTCCCCTCGGGACACACGGCGGTCGCGACGACCTTCGCGATCACCCTCGCACTGCTGCTGCGACGCTGGTACGTCACCGTCGCGGGCGTGCTCTGGATCGTCTTCATGATGTGGGGGCGCACGTACCTCAGCACGCACTGGATCAGCGACGTCTTCGGCGGCCTGTTCGAAGGCATCGCGGTCTCGCTGCTGGTGTGGGCCGCCATCGAGACGTGGCGGGCTTCCGGCGATGCGCCCGCGTCGATGGACGAGCCGGCACACGAGCAGGGCTCCGCCAGAAACTGACGGAGCCCTCCCTGCCGCGAGTCGGGTCAGCGGTCGTCCTCGACCTCTGCGACGTCGAGGGAATCGGTGAGCTTCACCTCGACCCGGTCACCCGAGCCGACGGCGACCTTCACCGAGTAGGCGTGGCTGTCGTCGCTCTCGGACTCGATCCCGACGACGACTCCCGAGCCGCCGGCGGCGGCGATCGCCGCGGCCGCGATGTCGGAGATCCGGCCGGTGTCGAGTGCGGGATCGGCGTCGTCGTCGCGGTGGTCGGCACGGACGGTCGCGGTGCCGTCCGTCGACACGCGCACGTCGACCTCGGTGCCGTCGGCGAGGATCACATCCACCGACCAGCCGCGGCTCTCGACCTCGACCGAGCTGGCACCAGTGCCGCCGGCGGCGGCCACTGCGGTGTCGATCGCGCCGACGAGTGCGGCGGGATCGCCGGCATCCGACTGCACGGGCCCGTTGTCGTCGCGTCCGCGATCGTCGCCGCGGTCGCCGTCGTCGCGGCCGTCTCCGCGGTCGCCGCCGCGGTCATCGCCGGGGCCCTGCTGAGAGCTGTCGGGGCCCGCAACGGCGCCCGGCACGGTGTCGAACGGGCCGAGCCCGTTGAAGGCGGCGACGGTCGCGATGCCGACGCCGCCGAGCAGCAGCACGCCGATTCCGGCGGCTGCGCCGATCAGGATGGGTCGGAGGACGGATCCGCTCTTCGCGGGCTGAGCGTCGGCGGCGGTGGCGGCCGGCTCCGGCGCAGGCTCGGGGGCCGTGTCGAGGATCGGCTCGGTCGGGAGGGTTTCCGGAGCACCGGCGTCGCGGGCATGCGTGTCGGGCGCGCTCGCGTCGGGCGCGCTCGCGTCGGGAGTGCCGGCGTCGGCGTTCGGGTCGTTCTTTTCGGTCATGAGACCACTGTGACCGCCGCGCGCTGAACCGCTCCTGAACGAGCCTGACTACGGGTTCAGGTGGGCGGCGGGCAGCTCGATCACGAAACGCGCGCCGCCCGAGGGGGCACGTTCCACTCGGGCCCGACCGCCGTGCGCGTGGACGATCTCCCTCACGATCGCGAGCCCGAGACCGCTTCCGCCCGCGTCGCGCGACCGCGCATCGTCGAGACGCGCGAACCGTTCGAAGACGAGCGCACGCTCCGCCTCGTCGATGCCGGGTCCGTCGTCGTCCACCCAGACCAGCGCGCGTCCACCGGCCGACCGCACGCCCACGGTGATGCGCGAGCGTGCGTGGCGCGAGGCGTTGTCGAGCAGGTTGCGCACCGCGCGGCGCAGCAGTCGCGCGTCACCGTCGACGCTCACCGGCGCCGACGCGCCCACCTCGACCGGCACCGCGCCCATCTGCTGCGCTCTGCCGGCCTCGTCGGCGATGAGCTCGTCGAGCTCGACGACACCGGATGCCCGCACCGCACCCTCGTCGAGGCGAGCGAGCAGCAGCAGGCCCTCGAGGATGTCCTGCATCCGGGTGCCCTCGTCGAGCACGACCTCCGCGAGCTCCGTGGTCGACGTCGCATACGGATGCGTGCGGCCGAGCTCGGCGAACTGCCGCATCGACGCCAGAGGCGAACGCAGTTCGTGCGACGCGTCGCCCACGAACCGCTGCTGGGCGGCATAGCCGTCTTCGACGCGTTCCAGCATCCGGTTCATGGTCGACGCCAGCAGGTCGATCTCGTCTCCCGTGCCGCGCACCGGCACGCGCCGGTCGAGTCGGTGCGCGTCGATCGCGTCGACTTGCCGGCGGATGCGCGCCACCGGCGCGAGCGCGCGCGAGGCGACCGCCCACACCACGATCCCGATGACGACGACGGCGACCGGCACGGCGACGGCGAGGATGGTGCCCGTCGTCGCCACCGCGACCTCGACGTCTGCGAGCGGTGCGCCGAGCAGCAGCATCCCGGTCTCGAGCTCCTGCCCCACGACCAGGTACGCGTCTGCGTCGATGACGGTGCGCACCGGTTCGCCGCCGGGTGGCTGCGGCAGCGCGAGCGCGGCATCCGCGTTGACCACGACCGTCGCCGTTCCGGTCGCATCGGCCGTCTCCCACGCGATGAGGACATCGTCGTCGCGTTCGGCGATCCACGCGGCGGGTACGAGCCCCTCTTCGAGCCCGGCGGCGATGCTCGCCAGCTCGGACTCGAGCCGGGTCGCGACGCTGCTGCCCAGCGCCTGCGAGAGCACGGCGAGCACCGCCACCGCGCCGGTGATCAGCACCACGGCGACCACCGCCGTCGCACCGACCGTGATCCGGGTGCGGATGCCCCACCGCAGGCGCCGGTCAGCCACCGTCGGCCGCCATCCGGTATCCGGCTCCCCTCACCGTCTGGATGCCGTCGCGGCCGAACGGGCGGTCGAGCTTGCGGCGCAGGCGTCCGATGTAGACCTCGACGATGTTGGGGTCTCCGTCGTAGGCGTCGTGCCAGACGTTGTCGAGCACCTCGAGCTTGGTGACGACCTCGCCGCGGCGGCGCATCAGGAACTCGAGCACGGCGAACTCGCGCGCGGTCAGCTCGATCTCGGCGTCGCCGCGGTGAACCGTGCGGGCGGCGGGGTCGACGCGCAGGTCGCCCGCGGCCAGCTCGACGGGCCGTTCCCGCGCCCCGCGGCGAACGAGCGCGCGCAGCCGGGCGACGAGCACGGGATACGAGAACGGCTTCGTCAGCCAGTCGTCGCCGCCGGTGTCGAAGCCCTCGACCTCGTCCCATTCGCCGTCCTTCGCGGTCAGGAACAGCACCGGCGTCCAGATCCCCTCGGCCCGCATCGTCTGGCACACGCGGTAGCCGCTCATCCCGGGCATCATCACGTCGAGGACGGCCACGTCGTAGTCCTGCTCCCGCGCGCGCCACAGCCCGTCGACGCCGTTGTGCGCGACGTCGACGGTCATGCCCTCGGCCTCGAGTCCGCGCCGGATGCCGTCGGCGAGGCGCACCTCGTCATCGACCAGCAGCACGCGCATGCCTCGAGTCTGCCCCCGTCGGGCTGACTGCGCGCTGAACCACGCGATGCCTCGGCGGCACGAGCACCGGTCCCGAGGGTGCGTACTGTGGAGAGGAACCGGCCGCACCGCCGATCGCGCGACGAGGAGGACACATGAGGATCGCCGTCACAGGAGGGTCGGGCAAGCTCGGCCGGGCCGTCGTCGCGGGGCTTCGCGACCGCGGGCACGCGGTGGTCAACTTCGACCAGCACGGCGCGCGCGGTCCCGGGTTCGTGCAGGTCGACCTGCGCGACTTCGGCCAGGTGAACGATGCTCTGGCCGGGGTGGGCGAGCAGCACGACGGCCTCGACGCGCTCGTGCACCTCGCCGCGATCCCGGCGCCCGGCATCCGCCCCGACATCGAGACCTTCCACAACAACATCACCGCGACGTTCAACGCCTTCTGGGGTGCGCGTCGCGCCGGCATCCGGCGGATCGTCTACGCCTCGAGCGAGACGGTGCTCGGGCTGCCGTTCGACACTCCCCCGCCCTACATCCCGGTCGACGAGGAGTACCCCGCCCGACCCGAGTCGGTGTACTCGCTCGTGAAGCACCTCGAGGAGCAGCTGGCGATCGAGCTCGTGCGGTGGGACCCCGACCTCTCGATCACCGCGCTGCGCTTCTCGAACGTCATGGACCCCGAGGACTACGCGGCCTTCCCGAATTCGACGGCGACGCGCTGGCGCGCAAATGGAACCTGTGGGGGTACGTGGATGCGCGCGACGGCGCGCAGGCCGTGGCACGCGCCCTCGAGGCCGCGCCGCCCGGCTTCGACCGGTTCATCGTCGCGGCATCCGACACCGTGATGTCGCGGCCGAACAGCGAGCTCATCGCCGAGGTCTTCCCCGATGTGCCGCTGCGGCGCGAGGTCTCGGACCACGAGACGCTGCTGTCGATCGACAAGGCCCGTCGCCTGCTGGGCTACGAACCCGAGTACTCCTGGCGCGACGCGATCGGGCGCTGACCCGCGGACGGTCCCTGACCCGCATACGGTCCCTGGCCGCGAACCGACGCGATCGCGCCGAACCGGCACGCGATGCACGCTGGTTCGGCGGATCCGTGACGGTTCGCGGAACTAGACGGCGGTTCTGCGGGGGTCGTCCTCGACAGGATCCTCGCGCGCCGCCCGACGGCGCTCGGCGTCGAGCAGGGCCATCGCCGGCGCCGCCGCCATGCCGTGGATGACGATCGAGAACACCGCAACGAGGCCGACGATCGCCCAGATCCGATCGGCCTGCGGGAACGCGCCGTGGGTGAGGGCGTACGCGACGTAGAACAGCGAGCCGATGCCGCGCACGCCGAAGAACGAGATCACGGTGCGCTCGCGGGGGCCGGTCTTCCCAGGGCTGAGACCGATCCAGCCGGCGAGCGGCCGCACGAGCAGGACGATGACCAGGGCAGCGACGATGTCGATCCAGCCGATCCCGGCGAACAATCCCCGCACCGCCGCGCCGCCCAGCAGCACGATCACGACGACCGTCAGCAGTCGCTCGATCTGCTCGACGAAGGTGTGCAGCACGCTGTGGTAGCCGTGATTGCGCTCGGAGGCGCGAATGGTCACCCCGCACACGAATACAGCGATGAAGCCGTAACCCTCGACGAGCGCCGCAGCTCCGTAGGCGAGGGGGATCGCCGCGAGGGCGATGAACCCCTCCGCGCGCTGGACGATCCGCAGCTGGTCGCCCGCCCGCGAGAAGAAGAGCTTGCCGAACAGCCAGCCGACCACGATGCCGGCCACCACACCCACGCCGATGCGCCACAGCACGTCGACGAGCACCCACTCGCCCAACCACCCCGCAGGGTCTAGTCCGACCAGGCTCACCGCGACCGCCGCCAGCGTGAACGGGAAGGCGAGGCCGTCGTTGAGGCCCGCCTCCGACGTCAGCGCGAATCGGGTCTCGTCGTCGACGGCGTCGGGCTCGTCGACCGGCTCGCTCACCTGCACCTCGGTCGCGAGCACGGGATCGGTCGGCGACAGGACGGCCCCCAGCAGGATCGCGCCGGCGACCCCGAGCCCGAGACCCCACCAGCCGAGCAGCGCGATCGCCAGAATCGTGATGGGCATGGTGATGCCCAGCAGGCGCCACGTCGACGACCAGCTTCGGAACGAGAACCTGCGGTTGATGGCGATGCCGGCTCCCAACAGTGAGACGATCACGCAGACCTCGGTCAGGCGCAGCGCGACCTCGGGATGCTCGCGCGGAAGGGGATCGGGCAGGGCAGGCACCAGGGTGAACGCGAGCATCCCACCGGCGAGGAAGACCATCGGCATCGACACCGGCAGCTTGCCGAGCAGCCGCGGCAGCAGGGCGGCCGCCAGCGCGGCCACCCCGAGCGCCAGGAACAGGAGTCCGTCACCCGTGAAGTCGGCCATGCCCCCACGATCGCGTAGCGCGTCGCCGCGCGAGAGCGCTTGCGCACCGTCGGGGCGTGCGCTACCGAGGACGGCTCCCTCCGCGAACCGACGTGAACCGGCCGAACCGACACGCGATGCACGCTGGTTCGGCGGATCCGTACGGTTCGCGGATGCGCGCGGGTGGGACGCATGCACGCTGGTTCGGCGGATCCGTGACGGTTCGCGGATGCGCGCGGGTGGGACGGATGCGCGCGGGCGGTCGGGGCGCGCGGCGCGGGTGCGCGGCGGTCAGGTCACGCGCAGGCGGCGACGATGGTACGGGCGCAGCAGCGGCCGCAGCACAAAGCGCAGCGGGATGCCGACCACGAGCACGGCGGCACCGATGAGCGAGCGGTCGTACCGGCCGAACGCGAGCTTGCGCTCCCACACGTCGCGCACCCGCCCGCCGCGACGCTCGCGTGCGGGCTTGGGGGCGAGCGCTCCGGCGCGGCGCAGATCGACGAGCTCATCGACCCGCGCCACCCAGTCGTCGGCGACGGGGTCGTGGAAGTAGTTGTCGGCCAGCCACCCGTCGGCGGGCATCCGGAAGTGCCGCTCGCGCATCTCCTGCTCCGAGCCGAACAGTCCGCTGCCGACGAACACGGGGTTGATGAGCTTGTCGTCGACGCCGAACGTGTCGAGCACGATGACGGGCACGCCGCTCGCGACCGCCTCGATCGCCGCGGTCGAACTGACGGTGACGAGTCCCTCGGCATCGTCGAGGGCACGGGCCATCGGCGCGTACGACACGACGAGGTTGGCCGGCAGCGGCCCGAGCTTCGCGAGCAGGTCGGGGTACGCGTACTTCTGCCGGTGGGTCTGCTGCTCGCCCGCGACGGCGCGCTCCTTGACGACCACGCGACGGGTCGGATCGGCGTCGGCGGCCGCGATGAGCATCCGCGCCACCCGCATCCGCTCGGCCCGCTCACGCGGCACGATCGCCTGCGACGCGAACACGAGATCGGTGCCGGTGCCGGCGCGATCGTGCGCACGCGCCTTCGCGGCGAACGGCAGCGTCGCGAGAGCGAAGCGCTGCGCGAGACCGCGGCGGCGCGCGAGCTCGGTGAAGTCGCGGACCTCGCGCGTGGAGTGCAGCACGAACAGGTCGCACTGCGTGCGGTGGATCATCGCGGCGGTCGTCGCCGGGATCGAGATGCCGGGGAGCCCGGTCACGATCACCGGCCGGGGCTCGAGCGCGGCGACGGTCGCGGCGAGGACGCGCACCACCGGACCGCGCGAGGCGATGACCACCGCGTCGGCAGCGGACTCGGTCAGGATGCCGGGCAGCTCGGCGAACCCGACGCGGCGCACCCCGTCGGGGTCGAACCGCGTGCCCGCCAGCGCGCTGCGCAGCTGCCCGGCGCTCACCGCCAGCGGCGTCTCGACGACGATCAGCTCGGCCTCGACCCCGTCGGGCAGCGCGCCCAGCAGCGCGGCCGCCCACTTGACGTACGAGTCGGTGTCGGCGAGCGCGACGAACCGCCGCGCGCCGCCCGTCACGTGAGGACGCGGCGCAGCTTCGCCATCGGCGCCAGCTCGCCGGGGAAGACCCGCTTCACGCCGTCGCCGAGCGCCTCCTCGACGATGCGGATGTCGCGCACCAGATGCTGCAGACCGGTCGGCTCGAGCGACGCGGCGTGGTCGGAGCCCCACATCGTGCGGTCGAGCGTGATGTGCCGCTCGACGGCGGCGGCACCGAGAGCCACTGCGGCGGTGGAGATCTGCAGGCCTCGTTCATGGCCCGAGTAGCCGACCGGCACGCCGGGATACCGGTCGCGCAGCGTCGGGATGACCCGCAGGTTCGCCTCGTCGGGCTCCATCGGGTACGTCGAGGTGGCGTGCATGAGCACGAGCCGGTCGACGCCCAGTACGTCGATCGCGAGGTCGATCTGGTCGAGGGTCGACATGCCGGTCGACAGGATGACGGGCTTGCCGGTGTCGCGCAGCGCCTGCAGCACCGCGAGGTCGGTGAGGGTCGCCGACGCCACCTTGTGCGCGACGACGCCGAGGTCTTCCAGGAAGTGCACGCTCGGCACGTCCCACGGCGACGCGAACCAGTCGAGGCCGCGCAGCAGGGCGTGGTCGGCGACCTCGATGTACTGCTCGCGCGAGAACTCGACGCGGTAGCGGTACTCGAGGTAGGTCATGGTGCCCCACGGCGTCTCGCGCAGCGTGTCGCGCATGTGGGCGGGCGTCGCGATCTCGGGGGTGCGCTTCTGGAACTTCACCGCGTCGGCGCCCGCTTCGGCGGCGACGTCGATCAGCTGCTTGGCGATCTCGACGTCGCCGTTGTGGTTGAGGCCGATCTCGGCGATCACATACGTCGGGTGCCCTGCCCCGATCGTGCGGGTTCCGATCTTGACGGTCATCGGTCTGCCTCGTCTCCTGATGAGGTGCGCCCGGCGCCGGTGCGCCCGGGCTGAGCGGCGCCGCGGTCGCGCAGCACGCGATCGGCGAGTTCACGGACGGCTCCATGACCGCCGGCGTGACGCACCACCACACGGGCGGCGGCGAGCACGAGGGGGTGGGCCTCGGGCACGGCGACGGGGTAGCCGACGAGTTCGAGGCATCCGAGGTCGTTGACGTCGTTGCCGATGTACGCGATGCGCGACAGCGGAACCTGTTGGGTCGCCGACCACTCGCGCAGCACGGCGACCTTGTCGTCGACGCCCTGGCGCACGTCGACCTGCAGCTTGCGTGCGCGGGCGCTGACGACGTCGTTGGTCTCGGACGACAGGATGAGCACCGGGATACCGGCACGTCGCAGCCGTGCGACGCCCATGCCGTCGGAGCGGCTGACCTGCACGCTCTCGCGTCCGTAGGCGTCGGTGATGACGGTGTCGTCGGTGTGCACTCCGTCGAAGTCGGTCACGACGGCGACGACGTCGACGAGGTCGGATGCCTCGGGCACGAGCGGCGCGATCGCCTGCGCCATCTCGAGCTGCTCTTCGGAGTCGATCTCGATCGCGGTGCGCTCGGCGACCTCGACGATGCCGATGCGGCCGAAGAAGCGGTGGCGCGCGGCGGCGAAGCCTGCGGCATCCATCACGTAGAAGGCGCCGGTCTCGAGATAGTGCGGATCGCGGTCCTGCCGCCGCGGCCGCATCGAGGGGTCGTGGTTCACGCCCGACGCTTCGCCCGCGGCCGACGCCCACAGGAACCCGTAGGTCTCGATCGCCGAGAACACGCAGTCGTGCTCGTTCGCCGCGAGCAGCTCGACGGCGAGGTCGAGGTCGCGCGGGTCGATGAACGGCGAGGTCGCCTGCAGGAACACCAGGGTGGCGACCTCGACGCCGGCGTCGGCGAGGTCGTCGAGCGCGTGCAGCAGCACCGCCTCACTCGACGTGGTGTCGCCCGCGAGCTCGGCGGGCCGGTCGATCACGTGGGCGCCCCACTCGTGCGCGACGGCGGCGATCTCGTCGTCGTCGGTCGACACGACGACCCGATCGACGGATGCCGCGCCCTGGGCGGCCACGATCGCGCGCGCGACGAGCGGCACGCCCGCGACGCGCCGCAGGTTCTTGCGGGGCACGCCCTTCGACCCGCCGCGCGCGGGGATGACCGCGACCACTTCGCGCGCGCTCACGGCATCACCCGTCGGCCGAATCCGCGCACGACACCGGCCTCGGTGCGGATCGTGCTGCCGGTGCCGTCGAGCACGAGCGGCAGCGTGGTCGTCGTCGACGACGGAAGCGTGAGCAGCTCGAGGGGCTCGGTGGTTCCGGCGAGCAGCAGTTCGGCGGGGAGGCCGCTGTCGACCACCGTCACGTCGTCGAGCGCCGAGACGGCGGCGAACTGCGCCTCGGTCTCGCGACGATGCGGCAGGTAGGTGACCGGTCCCCGCGCGGTCGTGCGGGTCACCCAGTCCAAGTACTCGGCGAGCGGCATCCGCCCGTCGACGACGCGCGCGCTGCCCAGCACGACACGCCCACCGGTGGTGGTCGTGAACGCGGGCGCCGTCCGCCGGGTCCACGAGAAGTCGTGACGTTCGACACGACCGCCGAGCTCGCCGAGTCGGCGAAGTCGCTCATCGCCCAGGTCGAAGGCGGTGAAGAACTCGACCGACCGCGCCCGCATGCGTCCCAGCACGTGGTGCGCGGCGAACGGCGCGACCCGAGTGGTGAGGCCGCCCTCGTGCACTCCAGGCCGCGCGTAGGGGCCGTCGCCGGTGAGCGCGTCGACGAACGGCAGCGTGTTCGCACCGTCGTCGAGGAAGGTGACGCGCCTCGGGCGCAGCACGGCTGCCGCGAGCCGGAACTGCCCCGAGAACCCGTCGCCCACGAGCCAGTGGCCGTGGCGCGCCAGCAGGTTCCACGGGATGCCGAGGTAGGGCTCGCACTCGCCGAACGGCGCGCCGCGGGCGAGCAGTTCGTCGGCCGTCTCGGACATCTGCGGCGTGAGCCGGCCGGCGACCGGAACGCGGCGACCGTGCGCCGACGCCCACTCGGCGACGCCGATCAGCTGCAGCGGTGACTCGACCCAGGCGATGACGGGCAACGCGCGCGCGTGCATCCGACCCCCTTCATCCGGTTCTCGTCGGATGGGGCCATGGTGAGGGCGTCGGGTGAACGGAGCAGGACGCGCGGGTGGCGTGAAGCGATCGGCTCTGTGAACGACGGCCCGCGCGCGTCACGCTGAGATCGCCACGGATGCCTCGGCCGGATCAACAAGCCCCCATCGCGCGGCGGTGCCGATCGCCTCAGTACGACTGTGGACTCCGAGCTTGCGATACAGCGTGCGCACCTGTGTCTTGACAGTGTTCGGCGAGACGAACAGCGCCGCGGCGATGTCGGTCGTCGACGATCGATGGACGAGCGCCGCAAGAACACGGACCTATCTGGCCGGCCCCTTCGCGGATCGGATGCTCGGGATGCTGGAGGGGTACGGGGTTCCGATCACGCCGCAGGTTCGCGAGCTGGTCACCGGCACCCCGGCATCCGCCATCGAACATGCGCTGGGCTGGATCGACGACAACGGCGGCTCTCGCGGCTACCTCGCGCGGGCCGGCGTCTCCGACGCGGCCCTCGACGCCATCGCGGAGCGACTCACCGCGGCCGGCTGACCAGCACGATCACCAGCGGCGATCGCCCCGAACCCCGCGCGCTCAGCTCGCGAGCGCCTTCGCCTTGAGCGCGTCGAACTCGCTCTGGCTGATCGCACCCGAGGCGAGCAGGCGCTGCGCCGACTCGATCTCGGCCGACGGTGACGGCGCCGCCGCGACGCTCTTGATGTAGTCGGCGTTCGCCTGCGCGGCCGCCTGCGTCTCCTGCATCCGCCGCTCGGTCATCGAGCGTCCGCGGGCGATGAGGTAGATGATCGCTCCGAGGAACGGCAGCACGATCAGCAGGATCACCCATCCCGCCTTGCCCCACCCGTTGAGGGTGTGGTCGCGGAAGATGTCGATGAAGATCCAGATGAAGATCCAGATGCACGTGATCACCAGATAGATCCACAGGATCCACAGCACGAAGTCCAAGAAGGGCATCGCGATTCCTCTCCCCCGGCGCCGTCGGCGGCGCACATCGTCGGTCGCCTCCGACGTTAGGGGCGGCGCGGCGGCGGGGGCATCATGCGATTCGTGTGATTGGGCGGCTCAGCGAGAAGTTCATGCAGACTGCGTGGTGCGCGCGCGTGCGCGACGCAGTCCACTTGTTGCGTGAGCGACCTGCCGCAGCACGGACGCGCCGATGGATGAGATCACCCACCTGCGCCGACTGTGCGTGAACGATCCGCTGCTGGCGACGGATGCCGGTGACCTGTGGACCGTGACCGTCGACGACCGCACGCGCGCGCTCGTGACCCTCGGCGCCCTGGTGTCGGTCGGCGCCTCCGACCCGTCGGTGCGCGCCGCGGTCGACGACGCGATAACGGCGGGGGCTTCGACGGCGCAGATCGTCGCCGTGCTCGACGGGCTGGTCTCGGTGATCGGCCTTCCCCGCGTGGTCGCCGCGGCACCCATGTTCGCCGCCGCGCTCGGCCACGGTGAGGACATCACCCTCGACTTGCCCTGGTGAGACGAACCGCTCAGTCGCCCAGCATCCCCAATTCGGTCGCACGATCGACCGCACCGCCGCGCGAGGTCACTCCGAGTTTGCGGTAGATCGAGCTCACCTCGGAGCTCACGGTGTTGCGCGAGACGAAGAGCCGCTCGCCGATCTCGCCGATCGTCAGATAGGTCTGCAGGTACGGCAGCAGCCTCAGCTCGGCCGGTGTCAGCGGGGTCGCACCGCCGGCGAAGGCGTCGTCGTCGAGCGATCGGCGGAACGCCTCCACCTGCTCCACGAGGGTGCCCAGGTCGGGGCGCTTGGCGAACACGTCGTCAATCTCGTGGACGAGGTGCCGCGCCGCGGCGTGGTCCCCCAGCGAGGCATGGGCCTTCGCGAGCTGAAGGCGCGTGCGCACCGAGAGGAACGGAAGCAGGTAGGTGCTGTCGACCCGCGCACGCATGGCGCGCGCGAGACGCTGCCGCGCTCGGTCGGGCCGCTCGTCGCGCAGGGCCATGCGCGCGCCGACCGCGAGCGCGAGACCCGTGACCGGGTAGCCGACCATGTTGCTGGACTCGACCAGCGCGACACCGCGCTCGGCGTGCTCGCGCGCGTCGGAGACGCGGTTCGCGCGCATCGCCAGCAGCGCGAGCTCCGGCTCGCTGAGGATCGCAGGGTC
>JAUHVN010000447.1 GCA_030425055.1 Actinomycetes bacterium
TATGAGACACGGCCTAGGTCGTCTGGTGCGAGCCGTGTCCAGACCGCCGCCCCGGCGCTGTCGCGGCCCCATCGCCAACCGTGATCTGCGAGCAACCCGTGCAGGCTTGCCGCCGCGACACCCACTTCACGTCCAGCCACCGATGCAGCCTTCTTGGTCGGCGCGACGACGATCATCTGTCGGCCCTGCAGTGCCAGGGCGTGGCGGGCGACGCGCAGCGTTGTGGTCTTGCCGGTCCCAGCGGGCCCGGTGATCGTGACGAGCCGATCCGACCCCGCGATCGTTCCCGCTGCGCGGGCCTGACTCGCATCGAGCGAAAGGTTGGCCGCCAGCGACGACTGCGCAAGTAAGCGCATCGCTTGATCGGAGAGGGCGACGCCCGAGCAGGCGAGTCCGTCGAACCGACCGGCGAGCTCACGCTTCAGCGACGCCGTCGTCGCAGCCATAAGACCCTTGACGTGCGCTGGCCGTTGGCGCGCTTGCTCGAGCAGGTCGACCGTGAGAGGGAGCGCTCGCGTGACGACATCGTCGATGGTCGACTGCAACGCCCAGCGCGCACCCACAAGACCTGAGGCGGCGACGGCGCGCGTGGCTCCCGCGCGGAGGTCGAACATGCTGAACCGTCCGCCGGAGGCTGCGGATCGCGCATCTGCGTCGACGATGGCCTTCGCCGCCAAGAGGCCCAGATCAACCCCGTCCGGTGCGAGGTCGGCGACCGAGCAGGGTTCCCTCGGCCGAGTGACGTCGGGATCGATCTCCTCTAACTCCTCGCGGATGAGCGACTCCCACTCCTGTTCGTCGAGGTGGCTCGGCTTCGCGGGTCGCCCCAGCGCCCACGCTTGCCGGTCGAGCTTCTGCAGCATCACCGGCCCCGGTTGCCGTCCAGCGTGACGGGCCCGCCACTTGGCGAGGAGCAGTGCCCGGTTCTTCTCGATCTGGTTCGACCTGCGTGACAGCGGCCTGACCGCGTGCGCGACCTGCTCGATCTCGCCGTCGCTGTTCAAGCTGTATCCGTAGCGCGCGAGTGCACCGATCCATTGCGGATCCGTCCGTGCAGCCAGCTCGCCCTCGGCATTGATGAGCGTGTGCATCTTCATGGCAACTCGCGAGTCCACATTGGACCACTGCCCGTCGCGACCCTTCACCCGCACGTTGAGCCAGAGGTGCCGGTGGATGTGCGGGTCCAGCGCCCGGCTGCGCGCATGGCGCAGCTCGACCACTTCCACCTGATCGAGCTCCTCGCGGATCCGACCACCAGCCCCGCGACGAGCGTTGAGCTCGCGCTGCCACATCACAATGACCCGATCGCGCAAGCGGTCCTGCAACGCGTCGTACTCTCGCGCGAGCTCCGGATGCAGCAGCGTGACGAGACTGTACGACTTGGGTGCGTTGATGGTCCCGTCGAGGACAAGATCCGCCGTCGGCGAGTCCAGCACGCGACCACGACGTTCGCCCGTCAACGGGTCACGACCGTCCACCCAAACCTCGAGCTGATCGCGATCGAGCCCATCGGTTGCGATCGTGCCGGCGGTCACGGTGAAACGCACGACCGTCGTCTCGGCGTACGCCGTGATGGCCTCAACGCCGCGCGAAGGACGGGCTCCGGCATCGCATTCGCCCTTCAATGCGTACGCGATCGCGGCTCGAACACCGTGCGAAGCGACACCCCGCTTCCACCTCTCCAACCCGCCGCGCATGGCATGAGGCTACGCTGATCTGCTTATACACACCATAGATTCACAGAAAGTGCCTGCGTGCGTCGCTGATTCTCGGTCGGGTCAGGGAGCGCTCGGCGTCTGGCTGCTGCCGGGGTGGGTGCGGGCTTGGCGCGGTGGTCTTGGCGGAATGATGGATGGAAGCGAAGGGGTTCCATGGAGATCCGCGAGGTCGATGCCCGCATGGGGTACCGTGGATGCGACAGCAACCGGGCCGGCTATCCGTGCTCGTCGGCGCAGGGGATCAGCCGCATCTCGGCGCCTGTCAGCCAGGCGCGGTCATCGACCGCTCTTCGAACGGTCAGACTGTGAGGCCGACCAAGAGAATTGCTGCCGCGGTCAGTTGAAAGACGGCACCGGCGATGATCAAGATCGCCGGCAGGCCGACGTTCAACAGCGCTGAATGCCGGTCGCTGTCTTCCTGGGTAAGCGGATCAACGCGAGGGCCTTCTGCCGCAATGGTTGCCGATTGGTCCGGCGACTTTGCGGCGAGCACCTTCGGCTGACGAGGAAGAATCGAGATCCACGCCTTCGCTCG
>JAUHVN010000032.1 GCA_030425055.1 Actinomycetes bacterium
AGACGGCGGGCGGCGTGCGGGGGCCCGTGTGCGAGACTGGCCCCGATGACCCTCAGCCTACCGGCGGACCCGCCCCGCGCCCGGAGCCTCACCGGTGTCGTGCCGCAGATCTTCCGGTCGCTCGACGGCGAGGGCGAGTGGTTCCCGGCATCCCGCAGTGCGATCGTGCTCCTCGTCGACGGGCTCGGCGCACTCAACCTCCGCGCCCGCGCAGGTCATGCGCGATTCCTGGCGCGCACCGGTGTGCGCTCCGACGTCGCGCGCACGGTGTTCCCGTCGACGACCGCCGCGGCGCTGACGAGCCTGCTGACCGGCGCGGATGCCGGCCGGCACGGCATCGCCGGCTATCGGCTGCGCGTACCCGAGACCGGTGCGGTCGTCAATCAGCTGCGGGGCTGGGACACCGACGGGCTGGATCGATCCTGGCTGCGGGCCGCCCCGCTCACCGACGAGGACCGCCCGACGTACGTCGTGTCGAAGGCCGAGTACGCCGGCACCGGACTGACCGACGCCATCATGCACGGCGCGCTGTTTGTCGGCGCCGACGACCTCGACGAGCGCATGGCCGCTGCCGCCGAGATCGTGAACACCGTCGACGGCGCGTTCGTCTACCTCTACGCACCCGAACTCGACTCGGTGGGCCACAAGCACGGGTGGGAGTCGGAGCGGTGGCTCGGGACGCTCGAACGGCTGGACGCCGCGGCATCCTCGCTCGCGCAGACGATCGCCCCGGACGTGGGTCTCGTCGTGACCGCGGATCACGGGATGGTCGACGTTCCCCGTCATCGCCACGTGCTCCTCGGCGCGGGTGACCGTCTCGTCGACGGCGTCGCCGACATCGGCGGCGAGCCCCGCATGCTGCACCTGTACGCCGAGTCGGGCCGCGCCGAGGACGTGCTCCAGGCGTGGCGCGACGCCGAATCGGGGCGCTCGTGGGTGATGTCGCGCGCCGACGCGATCTCGGCCGGTCTGTTCGGTGCCCACGTCGACGACGAGGTCGCGGAGCGCTTGGGCGACGTGCTCGTCGCCGCACGGGCGGGCATCGCCTACTACGACGACAGGCTCGCCGACAAGGCACCCCAGAAGATGATCGGACAGCACGGCTCGCTGACCGATGACGAGCGGATCGTTCCGCTCCTCAGACTCGGCGCCTACGCCTGAGTCTCACTCCTCGGTGCGCGCGCCGAAGACGATCTCGTCCCACGAGGGCATCGACGAGCGACCCTTGCGTCGTCCCGCCTCGGCGGCCGCAGGAGCGGCGAGCTGCTCGGGTTCGGGTTCGTCGTCGTGCTCGACCTCGTCGTAGCCCGGCTCGAGCGCGTCGAACAGCGCCACCGGCGCGTGCGCGCGGTCGGCCGAATACTCCTCGGCCCCCGGCAGCGGCTCGCGCTGCCCCCTGCGCCGGCGAAGGGCTTCGAGCAGGTCAGCCGTCTCGGCCGACGTGACGACCGGCTCGTCGGCGCGCTTGATGGCGGCTCTCTGCACCGCGGGCGATGCCGGCTCCGCCGGTTCGGGCGACGGCAGGTCTTCGTCGGGGACGCCCTTCGGTCGGAACGTCTCACTGTCGAAGCTGGTGTCGTCCTTCGCGGTGGTGTCGAGCGCACGAAGGCGGGGGATGAGTCCGTCGGGCAGCGAGCCCTGACGCGACAGCTGGATCGCGTCGGAGTTCACGGGGGTCAGGGTGCTGCGTCGTGGATCGAAGCCCCACCGCGCGTCGTGGTCGACGCCGCCGGCCGAGAACTCGAGCTTGACCACCCAGCCGGTCTGCTCCTTCCAGCTGGTCCACCGCTCTCCGGATGCCTCGGCCTCGGCCAGCTTCGAGCGCACGGCGCGGCCGAACGTCGCCTGGCCGTCGCTGTCGAGGTCGGAACCCAGCAGCACGGGCACGGAGAGTGCCTGGCCGACGATGTGCTCGCGCTCGGCCAGGACGGGGCCCTCGAACCGCCGGACGTCCTCGACGCGGGCTCCGAGCAGCTGCGCGACCTCGTCGGCGGTGAGACCGGAACGGATGTGGGCCTGGATCTCACGCGGGCTCGGGCGCGGCGCATCGCCGTCCTCCTGGGCGCGACGCGCGCGGCGGATCTCCGAGCGCAGCACGTCATCCAGCGCGAGGGAGAATCTGTCGCCCGACTCGGTCGCCAGAACGAGCATGTCGTCCTCGCTGCCGATGAGTTTGAGCTGTTCCATGCGGAAGCCCTCCGATCCTGCGTGTGCGAACATGCTGACACGTCGCCCGCCCGACGACGGGAATATCCGGGGCGCGCCGTGAGTTTCCCGCAAAGCGCCGCAGACGTCATTTGCGAAATGGCGCGCGTTCGTGCAAACTATGGCCGCCCATCAGGGCCACAGACTTGAACCACCCGGAAGTAGAGACATCACCGAATGGCCACCGATTACGACGCCCCCCGCAAGTCCGAAGACGACAGCGAATCGATCGAAGCGCTCAAGGAGCGCGTGCCCGCCAAGGCTGCCTCGGTCGACTCCGAGGACTCGGACAATCCGGCCGGCTTCGAGCTGCCCGGCGCGGATCTGTCGGACATCGAACTCGACGTCGTCGTGCTGCCGCCGCAGGAGGACGAGTTCACGTGCATGAGCTGCTTCCTCGTCAAGCACCGCTCTCAGGTCGCAGGCGAGGAATCCGGCGGCTTCATCTGCACGGAGTGCGCGGCGTAGTCCGCTGAGCGCCGCGCACCGCCGCCGCGAGGCGGTCGGGGGTGCGCGTGGAGATGATCCACGCCGGCGCGGGGTCATCGGGATCGAGCACCGGCACCGACACCGCGCCGTCTATGCCGCCGCGGATGACGTGCCACGCGCGCGGATCCAGACCCGAGCCGCGCGCGTGCCGCGCGCGCTCTCCCGTGAGTGCGACCGGCTCGCCGAGGTGGCACACCTCGATACGGGCACGACCCGCGTAGAGCATTCCGTCGCGCACCTCGACGACAGGTGCGCCGACGATGAGGAGCGCCACCACCCCGATCCCGACCGCGGCGCCGACGCCCAGCGCGAGGGTCGTGTCGATGGGCGCGATCACCAGAGCCGCCATCGGGGCGCAGACCGCGGCGGCGACCAGCACCCACAGCGAGGGGCTCAGCCGCTCGCGATACTCAGCAGGCGCCCGGACGCGCCGTCGATCCTTCTGCATTACCCTCGTTGCGTGACTGAAACCGTGGACGTCCCCATTATCGCTGCAGACGTTCCCGTCTACGCCCACCCCGGCGACGCCGGTGCCGACCTCACGGCGGCCGAGGCGGTGCGTCTCGAGCCCGGACGACGCGCGCTGGTCGGGACCGGCGTGCGGATCGCCCTCCCCGACGGCTACGTCGCCTTCGTCGTGCCGCGCAGCGGGCTCGCCGCGCGCCACGGCATCACGATCCTCAACGCTCCCGGAACCGTGGATGCCGGCTACCGCGGCGAGATCAAGGTGAGCCTGCTCAACACCGACCCCGACGAGGCGTTCGAGATCGCCGCGGGAGACCGGATCGCGCAGCTCATCGTCATGCCCGTCCCGCGGGCGAACTTCATCGAAGTCGACGAACTCCCCGACAGCGTCCGCGGCGAAGGCGGGTTCGGTTCGACCGGCTACCAGAAGGACGGAGCCTCCGCATGAGCGACGCGACCCCCAGCGAAGCACCCAAGATCGCGCCCGAGGACAGGGCTGACAAGGGTCCCTTCGACGAGTCCGAGGCACCCGCCGTGCGACCCTACATCGACCTGGGCGGGATCAAGGTGCTGCCGCGTGAGGGTCTCAACCTGCGGCTCGAAGTCGAGGAGCAGACCAAGCGCATCGTCGCGGTCGGACTCGACTACATGAACTCGACGCTGCAGGTGCAGCCGTTCGCCGCGCCGCGATCGAGCGGGCTGTGGGACGAGACGCGCGATCAAATCCGTGCCCAGGTGCGGCAGCAGGGCGGCCGCGTCGAAGAGCGCGAAGGGCCGCTCGGCCCCGAACTGCTCGCCGAGGTGCCCGTCGCCGCCGGCACCGACGGGCAGCCCGGCAAGCGGCTGGCCCGCTTCGTCGGCGTCGACGGCCCGCGCTGGTTCCTGCGCGGCGTCATCGGCGGTGCGGCCACGAGCGACATCGAGGTGGCCGAGAAGGTCGAGGACCTCTTCCGGTCGATCGTGGTGGTGCGCGGCGGTTCGCCGATGCCCCCGCGCGACCTCATCCCGCTGAAGATGCCGGGAACGCCGGGCTCCGCGTGACGGACGAAGAGCGGAAGGAGCCCGCCGAGCAGTCCGCGTCGGAGCTGGTCGGCGCGGCGCTGGGCGGCGCCGCCCGTCGCGCAGGGCTCGATCCCGCGGACGGAGCGACGACCGGCCACGTCGTCTGGAAGGCGATGGGTGGGTGGCGCGGCATCCTCGAGTCGGTGCTGCCGAGCCTCGCCTTCCTCGTGCTGTACACCGTGACGACGGACCTGGTGTTGTCGCTCGCGGTGTCGGTGGGCATCGCCGTCGTGTTCACCGCCGTGCGGCTCATCACCCGCACCCCCGCGTCGGCGGCGATCGGCGGTCTCGTCGCCACAGGTGCCGCCGCGGCCCTCGCTCTGTGGACGGGCCGCGCCGAAGACAACTTCGTGTGGGGCTTCGTCACGAACGGCGCGTACGGCACCGCGTTCCTCGTCTCGGCTCTCATCGGCTGGCCCCTCATCGGCCTCATCGCCGGCTTCCTCATGGGGGAGGGCACGGCGTGGCGCCAGGATGCCCGAAAGCGCCGGGTCTACTTCTGGCTCTCGATCGCGTGGGCGGGCCTGTTCGCCGCGCGGCTGGCCGTGCAGCTCCCGCTGTACTTCGCGGCGCAGAACGCGATCGTCGGATCGCCAGAGTATGTACAGCTCGCCGCCGCACTGGGCACCACGAAGCTCGCGATGGGGCTGCCGCTGTTCGCGCCCTTGCTCGCCGTGACCTGGCTCGCGGCTCGTGCGCTCTATCCCCGCACGGAATCGAAGGACGCGCCCGCGGGGCAGTGATACATTTATCTTGATATCGAGATAAATCTTTCCTCTGCGCGTAAGGCATCCCTCACTGGCACGCCGACGCACCGCGCGGAATGATGGGAGGTGCCGGGTCTCGTGCCCGGCTCCGACGCCGACGAAGGAGACACACGTGTCCACGGTTGACAGCTTCGGTGCCAAGAGCACCCTGACGGTCGGCAGCACCGACTACGAGATCTACCGCATCGACACCGTCGCGGGGTTCGAGAAGCTCCCGTTCAGTCTGAAGGTCCTGCTGGAGAACCTCCTGCGCACCGAGGACGGCGCCAACGTCACCCAGGCGCAGATCGAGGCGCTCGGCTCGTGGGATGCCGCGGCCGAGCCCGACACCGAGATCCAGTTCACGCCGGCGCGCGTCGTCATGCAGGACTTCACCGGCGTCCCCTGCATCGTCGACCTCGCCACGATGCGCGAGGCCGTCGGGGCGCTGGGAGGCGACCCCGACAAGATCAACCCGCTCTCGCCCGCCGAGATGGTCATCGACCACTCGGTCATCGCCGACCTGTTCGGCCGCGAGGACGCCCTCGAACGCAACGTCGAGATCGAGTACGAGCGCAACGGCGAGCGCTACCAGTTCCTGCGGTGGGGCCAGACGGCGTTCGACGACTTCAAGGTCGTGCCCCCCGGCACCGGCATCGTGCACCAGGTGAACATCGAGCACCTCGCGAAGGTGATCTACGACCGCACCAACAACGGCGTCCTGCAGGCCTACCCCGACACGTGCGTCGGCACCGACTCGCACACGACCATGGTCAACGGCCTCGGCGTGCTCGGCTGGGGCGTCGGCGGCATCGAGGCCGAGGCGGCGATGCTCGGTCAGCCCGTCTCGATGCTCATTCCCCGCGTGGTGGGCTTCAAGCTCACGGGGGAGATCCCCGCCGGTGTGACCGCGACCGACGTCGTCCTCACGATCACGGACATGCTGCGCAAGCACGGCGTGGTGGGCAAGTTCGTCGAGTTCTACGGCGCGGGCGTCGCCTCGGTGCCGCTCGCGAACCGCGCGACGATCGGCAACATGAGCCCGGAGTTCGGCTCGACCGCCGCGATGTTCCCGATCGATGACGTCACCCTCGAGTACCTGCGCCTCACCGGTCGCAGCGACCAGGCCGTCGATCTCGTCGAGCAGTACGCGAAGCTACAGGGGCTGTGGCACGACCCGTCCAACGAGCCGACCTACAGCGAGTACCTGGAGCTCGACCTCGGCACCGTCGTGCCCTCGATCGCTGGGCCCAAGCGCCCGCAGGACCGCATCCTGCTGTCGGACGCCAAGGGGCAGTTCGAGAAAGACATCCTCAACTACGCCGAGGCCACGACCTCGGACGACATCATCGACCTCGAGTCGAAGCACTCCTTCCCCGCCTCCGACCCGGGCGCGGCCCCCGGCGAGGAGCAGGAGGAGACGCGCGTCGTGCACATCTCGAGCGGTGGTCCCGCCGCGGCGTCCAAGCCGGTGAAGGTCACGCAGCCCGGCGGAGACAGCTACATCCTCGACAACGGCGCGGTGACCCTGGCCGCGATCACGTCGTGCACCAACACGTCCAACCCGTCGGTCATGCTCGCCGCCGGCCTCCTCGCCCGCAACGCGCTCGACAAGGGCCTCAAGCAGAAGCCGTGGGTCAAGACGACGCTCGGACCGGGGTCGAAGGTCGTCACGGACTACTACGAGAAGTCCGGCCTCGACAAGGCGCTCGAAGGTCTCGGGTTCTTCACCGTGGGCTACGGCTGCACGATCTGCATCGGCAACTCGGGTCCGCTCATCGAGGAGGTCTCGGCGGCAGTCAACGAGCACGACCTCGCCGTCACCGCCGTGCTCTCGGGCAACCGCAACTTCGAGGGCCGCATCAGCCCCGACGTCAAGATGAACTACCTCGCGTCACCGCCGCTGGTCGTCGCGTATGCGCTGGCCGGATCGATGCACTTCGACTTCGAGACCGACCCGCTCGGCACCGACCCCGACGGCAACGACGTGTTCCTGCGCGACATCTGGCCGTCGCCGGAGGAGGTCCAGGCCACCATCGACTCGTCGATCTCGCGAGAGCAGTTCATCAAGCAGTACGCCACGGTGTTCGAAGGCGACGAGCGCTGGAAGAGCCTGCCCACCCCGGACGACTCGGTGTTCCAGTGGGACGAGGATTCGACCTACGTGCGCAAGGCTCCGTACTTCGACGGAATGACGATGGAACTCACGCCCGTCGCCGACATCCACGGCGCGCGCGTCATGGCGACGCTGGGCGACTCGGTCACGACCGACCACATCAGCCCGGCGGGCAACATCAAGATCGGCACGCCCGCCGCGAAGTACCTCGAAGAGCACGGCGTCCGTCAGAAGGACTTCAACTCGTTCGGCTCGCGCCGCGGCAACCACGAGGTGATGATCCGGGGCACCTTCGCGAACATCCGCCTGAAGAACATGCTCGTGAGCGCCGTCAACGACGGCGCGGTGGTCGAGGGCGGATTCACGCGCGACTTCACGCAGCCGGGCGGACCCCAGTCGTTCATCTACGACGCGTGCATGAACTATCAGGAGCAGGGCACTCCGCTCGTCGTCTTCGGCGGCAAGGAGTACGGCTCGGGTTCCTCGCGCGACTGGGCGGCGAAGGGCACGAGTCTTCTCGGCGTCAAGGCCGTCATCACCGAGAGCTTCGAGCGCATCCACCGCTCGAACCTCATCGGCATGGGTGTCGTGCCGCTGCAGTTCCCCGCGGGCGAGAGCTGGGAGAGCCTCGGACTGGACGGCACCGAGATCGTCTCGATCACCGGTCTCGAGCAGCTCAACGAAGGCGTCACGCCGAAGACGGTGCACGTCACGGCGGCTCCGAGCGAGTTCTCGCCCGAAGGCAAGCAGACGGTCGAATTCGACGCCGTCGTGCGTATCGACACGCCCGGTGAGGCCGACTACTACCGCAACGGCGGCATCCTGCAGTACGTGCTGCGCTCGCTCGTCTGACGTCGTCAGAATCGCACGGGCACGATCATCGCCGTCACGACGAGCGCGGCGATGAGGATGACGTACGTTCCCGCGATCCAGGCGACCTGCCGGTATCGCGGGAGCGACGTCATCCTCATGGCTCCCGTGGGATCGGAGGACTCGGGCGAGCGGTGTCCGAGTCCGGGCGCCGGACCGTCCGCGCCGGGCAGGGTCATGCAGCCGTGCTTGAGACCACTCGCCACCAGCCAGTGGTTGACGGGGTAGGCGATGACGCCGCCGACGATGGTCGCGATGCCCATCCGGAACCAGAACTGCGGTGACAGCGGGTCGCTCGACTCGGGCCACGCCGCAGCGAGCAGGACCATCGTGGGGATCATGCCGGTCATGACCATGTTCATCGACACCGTCTCGGCGAAGAACGTCTTGCGCACTGCGAGCAGGTAGCGGCCGTCGTACATCGCGCGCATCATGAGCGCCTGGAAGACGAACAGACCGCACACGAATCCCGCCAGGTACTCGATGACGATCTCCCACCCGTTCGCGAGTGCGGAAACGGGAACGATCGCCGCGGCGATGATGATGCCGGTCGCGTCGCCCGCGAGACAGTGCATCTCGCTGTTGAGCGCCTGCTTCCACGTCGGGCGCGTGAAGGCGTCGTGACCTCCGGGGAACGGGCGCCGGCACGCGAGCAGGTATGCGACCAGCCCGACCGGACCGGTGTACACGGTGACGAGGATCCACGCGATGCGCTGCACCCAGCTGGTGACGCCGTTGGCGAGCGAGTCCCACACCACGAACACCGCGCTCGCGCCGGTCAGCGTGAACCAGACGATCAGTGCGCCTTCCATGGGCGGCACCTCCTCGTGGGCGTGTGCCCCGGATTGTAGGGGATCGCCCCTCGCCCGACCAGACGGAGTGTCCGCGCAGGGGCGCGGATAGACTGGACCCGGCATCCCGCGTCGTCCGAAGAGAAGAGGTGAGCCCGATGTCCCTGCTCTCGTCGATCGGCTCGCCCCGCGATCTCGACGCCTTGACGCCCGCGCAGCTCCGAGAGCTCGCGCGCGACATCCGCGCCTTCCTCATCGAGAACGTCTCGCGCACCGGCGGCCATCTCGGGCCCAACCTCGGCGTGGTCGAGCTCACGATCGCGCTGCACCGCGTCTTCGACTCGCCCGACGACCCGATCATCTTCGACACCGGCCACCAGTCGTACGTCCACAAGCTGCTCACCGGACGCCAGGACTTCGAGAAGCTGCGTTCGCGCGGCGGACTCGCCGGCTACCCGCAGCGCGGTGAGAGCCCCCACGACGTCGTGGAGTCCTCGCATGCGTCGAGCTCGCTGAGCTGGGCCGACGGCGTCTCCCGCGCCTTCAGCCGCACCGGCCGACGCGACCGTCACGTCGTCGCCGTCGTCGGCGACGGCGCGCTGACCGGCGGCATGACGTGGGAGGCGCTCAACAACATCTCCGACGACAACGACCGCAACCTCGTCATCGTCGTCAACGACAACGGCCGCTCGTACGCTCCGACGATCGGGGGCATGGCCCGATACCTCAATCGCGTCCGCACGACCGAGTCCTACCGCACGCTGCACCGGGGCTCGACCGACCTCGCCCGTCGCATGGGTCCGGCTGCGCGCGCGGTCTACCGGGGCGTGCGCGGAGGAACGCACGGCTTCCTGTCGCGGTTCACCAACAACGCGGCGCTCTACTCCAACCTCGACATCAAGTACCTCGGGCCCGTCGACGGACATGACTTCACGACCCTCATCGAGACGCTCGAACTCGCCAAGGAGTACGGCGCTCCCGTGATCGTGCACGCGATCACCGAGAAGGGTCGCGGATATGCACCGGCCCGCGATGACGAGGCCGACCAGTTCCACGCGGTGGGCAGGATCGACCCGGTCACGGGTGAGGCGCTCGGGGGAGGCGGCGGAACCTCGTGGACGGATGTCTTCGCCGACGAGCTCGTGGAGGTCGGCGCCGAGCGCCACGACGTCATCGCCATGACGGCCGCCATGCTGCGTCCGACCGGTCTGCTGCCGTTCGCCCAGCGGTTCCCCGACCGGGTGTACGACGTCGGCATCGCCGAGCAGCACGCCGTGGCGTCTGCCGCGGGACTCGCGTACGGCGGGCTGCATCCCGTCGTCGCCATCTACGCGACGTTCATGAACCGCGCGTTCGACCAGGTGCTGATGGATGTCGCGCTGCACCGTGCCGGCGTCACGTTCGTGCTCGACCGAGCGGGCGTGACCGGTCCGGACGGGCCGAGCCACCACGGCATCTGGGACCTCGCGATGCTGCAGATCGTGCCGAACATCCGCATCGCCGTCCCCCGCGACGAGGCGACCCTGCGCGAAGAGCTCCGCGAAGCGGTCGCCGTCGACGACGCTCCCACGGTCGTGCGCTATCCCAAGGGATCGGTCGGCGCCGATCTGCCGGCGATCGAGCGCCTCGAGGACGGAGTCGACGTGCTCGTCCGCTCGGGGGCCGAGGACGTGCTCATCGTCGGGATCGGCCCGATGGCCCACGTCGGCGTAGACGTCGCCGACCGGCTGCGCGCACAGGGCATCGGAGCGACCGTCATCGACCCGCGCTGGGTCGTGCCCGTGCAGCCTTCGGTCGTGTCACTGGCGGCATCCCACCGTCTCGTGATCACGATCGAGGACGGCATCCGCGTGGGTGGCATCGGCACGCGTGTGCGGCAGGTGCTGCGCGAGGCCGGGGTCGACACCGCCGTGGACGAACTCGGCGTACCGGACGAGTTCATCGACCACGCGAGCCGCGAGCAGATCCTCGAAGATGCGGGTCTCGTTCCCGCCAAGATCGCGCAGGACATCGTCGCGCAGGTCCTCGGCACCCGCATCCCCGTCGCGAGGCAGAGCGAAGCCGAACTGCGGACGGTGGACGCCTGGTCCGGTCAGGACTGACCGGATCCGGCCGGGGCGAGCCCGGCCGGATCACGGATCACTTCGAGCCGATGCCGGCGATCACCGGATGGTGGAAGGTGTCGCCGAACACGCGCTCGGACGCACCCTCGCGGTCGAGGTAGGGCGACGCGCCGCCGTCGATGAACGGCCAGCCGGCGCCGAGGATGAGGCACAGATCGATGTCCTCGACCTCGGGGACCACGCCCTCGTCGAGCATGACGCGGATCTCCTGCGCGAGGCCGTCCTGCACCCGGGCGAGGATCGTCTCCGCCGATGCCGGCGTCGAGCCGACTGCGGGCTTGAGAACCTTCTCGGCGGGCTTGGTCCAGCCGGTGACCCGCCCCGCCTTGTCCTTCTCGACCACCTCGGGCAGCTCCGCGAGGGCGTGGAAGTTCTCGTGCGCGTAGAAGCGCTCCGGGAAGGCGCCCACCATCGTGTCCTGCACGTGCGCGGCGACCTTCCAGCCGACCAGGTCGATGAGCTGGAAGGGGCCCATCGGCAGGCCGAGAGGTGCGAACGCCTTCTCGACCTCGACGATCGGTGTTCCCTCGTAGACGGCGCGGGCCGCTTCGCCCATGACCTTCGCGAGCAGCCGGTTGACGACGAAGCCGGGGGCGTCGGCGGTCAGCACGGCGTTCTTGCCGAGGCTCTTGGCCACGACGAACGCGGTCGAGAGCGCGGCGTCCGACGTCTGCGGGGTCTTCACGATCTCGATCAGCGGCATGACGGCGACCGGATTGAAGAAGTGGAAGCCCACCAGCCGCTCGGGGTGGGCGAGCTTCGCACCGATCTCCTCGACCGACAGCGACGAGGTGTTCGTCGCGAGGATCGCGTCCTCCGCGATGATCTGCTCGATCTCGCCGAAGACCTGCTGCTTGACGCCGACCTCCTCGAACACGGCCTCGATGACGAAGTCGCAGTCCGCGTACAGGCTCTTGTCGGTCGTGCCGGTGACGAGTGCACGCAGCTTGTTCGCGCCGTCGGCATCGAGCCGGCCCTTCGCCTCGAGCTTGCCGATCTCGTCGTGGATGTAGGCGACGCCCTTGTCGACGCGAGCCTGATCCAGGTCGGTGATGAGCACGGGGACCTGCAGCCTGCGAACGAACAGCAGCGCGAACTGGCTGGCCATGAGCCCGGCGCCGATGATGCCGACCTTGGTGACCTTCTTCGCGAGCTCCTTGTCGGGGGCGCCGACCGGGCGCTTGGCGCGCTTCTGCACCAGGTCGAAGGCGTACATGGACGCCGCGAACTGGTCGCCGACGACCAGGTCGGCGAGGGCCTCGTCCTCGCGGGCGAATCCTTCGGCCTTGGTGCCGCTCTTCGCCTTGTCGAGCAGCTCGAGCGCCGCATAGGGCGAGCGCGGCACGGTGCCGATGCGCGACTCGAGCATGCCGCGTGCCATCTTGATGGCGATGGGCCACTTGGTGAGGCGCTCCATCTTGCCGGGCTCGTTCTTGCGGACGACCTTGACGCTGCCGCCGAGTACTCCGTCCGCCCACGCCAGCGAGTTCTCGAGGTAGTTGGCGGCGGGGAAGATCGCGTCGACGATGCCGTAGTCGAACGCCTGCTGCGGCTTGAGCATGCGATTCTGCTTCAGCGGGTTGGAGATGACCACTTCGAGGGCGTTCTCGATCCCGATGAGGTTCGGCAGCAGGTATGCGCCGCCCCAGCCGGGGATGATCCCGAGGAAGACCTCGGGCAGCGCGATCGCCGCCGCCGACGCGTCGACCGTGCGGTAGGTCGAGTTCAGCGCGATCTCGAGTCCTCCGCCGAGGGCGAGGCCGTTGATGAAGGCGAACGACGGCACACCGAGCTCGCTGAGCCGGCCGAGGACGTGATGGCCGAGCTGCGCGATCTTGCGGGCGTCGTCCTTCGAGCGCACGAGCGTGATGTCCGACAGATCGGCACCCGCGGCGAGGATGTACTGCTTGCCGGTCACCGCCACCGCGTCGATCTCTCCGGCCGCGGCGCGGGCCTTGAGCTCGTCGAGCCGGTCTCCGAGCTCGAGGAGCGTCTTGGGCCCCAGCGTGTTCGGCCGGGTGTGGTCGCGCCCGTTGTCGAGCGTGATGAGGGCGAGCACCTTCCCGGAGGGCAGGCGGACGTCGCGCACGGGGGAGTGGGTGACGACCTCGTCGGCGGCGAGGTCCCGGATGCCGGTGAAGTCGATGGCTGCGTAGTCGGTCATCGTCGTGTGGCTCACTTCTTCTTTCCGTCGTAGTGCGGGTTCTCCCACACGACCGATCCGCCCTGACCGAGACCCACGCACATCGCGGTGAGGCCGTACCGGACATCGGGTCGCTCGGCGAATTGGGCCGCGAGCTGGATCATCAGGCGCACACCCGACGCCGCGAGCGGGTGCCCGAGCGCGATCGCGCCGCCCCACTGGTTCACCCGGGGGTCGTCGTCGGCGATGCCGAAGTGGTCGAGGAGCGAGATCACCTGGATCGCGAACGCTTCGTTGAGCTCGAACAGACCGATGTCGTCGATCGTGAGTCCGGCCTTCTTGAGCGCCTTCTCGGTCGAGGGGATGGGCCCGATGCCCATGATCTCGGGCTGGACGCCGGCGAAGGCGAACGAGACGAGCTTCATCTTCGGCGCGAGACCGAGCTCCTTCACCGCACCGCCACCGGCCAGCAGCGACATCGTCGCGCCGTCGGTGAGCGGTGACGAGGTGCCGGCGGTCACGCGGCCGTGGGGACGGAACGGAGTCTTGAGACCCGCGAGGTCGTCCATCGTCGTCTGCGGGCGGCGTCCCTCGTCCTCGGTCGCCAGGCCCCAGGCGCCATCGGCGTCCTTGACGGCGACGGAGACGAGGTCGGGCTGGATCTTGCCCGCGTCGTACGCCGCCTGCGCCTTGTGCTGGCTGAGCATGCCGAAGCGATCGGAGCGCTCCTTGGTCAGGTGCGGGAACCGATCGAAGATGCGCTCCGCGGTCACGCCCATGTTGAGGGCGCCGGGGTCGACCATCTTCTCTGCGACGAACCGGGGGTTGGGGTCGGCGTTCGACCCGATCGGGTGGTGTCCCATGTGCTCGACCCCGCCGGCCAGGGCGAAGTCGTACATCCCGACGCCGATCGACGCCGCCATCGTGGTGACGCTGGTCATCGCGCCCGCGCACATCCGGTCGATCGCGAAGCCGGGAACCGTCTGCGGCAGTCCGGCGAGGATCGCCACGGAGCGCCCCAGGGTGAGTCCCTGGTCGCCGGTCTGAGACGTCGCCGCGATCGCGACGTCGTCGATGCGATCGGCGGGAACCGCGGGGTTCCGCTCCATGAGACCGATGGTCGCCTTGACGGCGAGATCGTCCGATCGCGTGTTCCAGTACATGCCCTTCTCGCCGGCGCGCCCGAAGGGTGTGCGCATTCCATCGACGAAGAAGACGTCAGAGAGCTCGGCCACTCTGCCTCCTGAGATTTCGGGGATGTCCTCAGCCTAGGCAGAGCGTGGATGGCCGGAAAACGCGGTGGCGGAAACCTACGAATCGGCTTCGTCGGCGCCGTCGGGCGCTTGCACGGATTCCACAAAGGCATCGGCGATCAACTGTGCAGTCTCGTCAATCTGCCAGCCTCGGGCTCCCGCCTCGGCGAGGGCGGATGCCACGGTCTCGGCCGACACCGGCACGGGCGGTGCCCATGCCACCCGGCGGAGCAGAT
>JAUHVN010000448.1 GCA_030425055.1 Actinomycetes bacterium
TGATCGGGGTGCCGTGGCTGGTGTATCCGATGGTCGCGATCGGGCTGCTGATCATGTACCTCATGCCGCTGTGGACGAAGGTGGTGCCGGCGCCGCTGGTCGCGATCATCCTGCTCACCGGCGCGGCCGTCGTGTTCGGCATCGCGGTGCCGACGGTGGGGGATCAGGGCACGCTGCCCGAGACGCTGCCCGAGCTGTTCATCCCCAACGTGCCGCTCACGTGGGAGACCCTGGGCATCATCGGCCCGTACGCCGCCGCGGTCGCCGTCGTCGGCCTGCTCGAGTCGCTCATGACGGCCAAGCTCGTCGACGACATCACCGACACCCACTCGCGCAAGACGCGCGAGGCGTTCGGCCAGGGGGCCGCGAACGTGCTGTCGGGTCTGTTCGGCGGCATGGGCGGCTGCGCGATGATCGGCCAGACGATGATCAACGTGAAGGCGTCGGGCGCGCGCACCCGCATCTCGACGTTCCTCGCCGGCGTGTTCCTGCTGATCCTGGTGCTCGTCCTCGGCGACGTGGTCGCGGTGATCCCCATGGCGGCGCTCGTCGCCGTCATGATCGTCGTCTCGGTCGCGACGTTCGACTGGCACAGCATCCGCCTGTCGACCCTGCGACGGATGCCGAAGAGCGAGACCCTCGTGATGGTCATCACCGTCGTCGTCACGGTGTGGACCCACAACCTCGCGATCGGCGTCGTCGTCGGCGTGCTCGCCGCGATGGTCGGCTTCGCCCGCCGTGTCGCGCACTTCGTCAGCGTCACGCGCGAGGCCGACACCGAGGCATCCGTCCCGACCGTGCGATACACCGTCGACGGCGAGCTGTTCTTCGCGTCGAGCAACGACCTCACGACGTTGTTCGAGTACTCGCACGACCCCGACCGCGTCGTCATCGACATGTCGCGCTCGCATATCTGGGACGCCTCGACCGTCGCGGCGCTCGACGCGATCGTCACCCGCTACGAGTCCCGCGGCAAGCGCGTCGTGCTCGAGGGGATGAACGAGGCCACGCAGGACCTGCACGGGCGGCTCAGCGGGGGCTCCGGCGACGGCCACTGAGCGCGCGTCGGCGCCGTGACAGACGGACGGGCGGGCACCTCGTACGAGGGCCCGCCCGTCCTTCCGTGTCGGACTACTTGAAGGCGTCCTTGACCTTCTCGCCGGCCTGCTTGAGGTCGGCCTTGGCCTGGTCGGTCTTGCCTTCGGCTTCGAGGCGCTCGTCGTCGGTCGCCTTGCCGGCGGCCTCCTTCGCCTGTCCGCCCAGCTTCTCACCGGTGTTCTGCAGCTTGTCGTCGAGTCCCATGGTGATCTCCTTGTCCTCTTCGGTGCCGGATCGTGTCCGGCGTGCTCAGGGAACGTAACCCCGCCGACGACGGCCATGAAGGCGGTTGATTCTCGAGCCGCGACGTTGTATTGGCGGTCCGACGCATCCCCGACGAGCCGCTATCTTGAGATCGGCAGCGTCCGTCGAACGCGTGGTGCGGAGGCACGATGAACGGGATCGAGCCGGATTCCCGGCCGTTCGGACTTGTTCGCACCGTGGAACCGGACACGGTGGTCGACGCGAATCCGTGGTTCGTCGAGTGGTCGGCGCTGTCGCTCGACGAGTTGCGCGGTCGCCCGCTGAGCAGCATCCTGCGTCACGTCGAAGACGATCTGTTCACCGGCGATCACCGACCCGGGCCGCTCATCATGCAGCACGTGTCGGCGCCGGAGCGGGCCGTCATGGTGAGTCGGCACCGCGAGGGCGACGGCGATCTGCTGGTGATCACCGAGGCGAGCGAGCGGTACCGGGCACTGCGCGCGCTGCGCGCCTCGTACGCGCTCGCCGACCGCACCGCATCGAGGCTCGCGCTGATCATCGAGGCGTCCATCGCGCTGTCGACCGCCGTCGGCGAGCAGGAACTCGCCGGCATCCTCGCGCAGACGACCGAGAACGCCTATCGCGCCGAGCATGCGGTCGTGGTGCTCGCCGGACCCGACGGGGCGGCGGTTCAGATGGCGGGCCAGACCCCGCTCGACGATGTCGCCGCCGAGGCGCTCCTCGGTGTCGTCGACCGCGCGCCGGGGGTCGTCACCGCCAGCACAGCCGACGAAGCGGATGCGCTGCTGCCCGGTCTCGGCGGCTCGATGGCACGTGCGGGCGTGCACGCGATCCTCGCGGCGCCCGTCCGACGCGAGCAGGACCTGCTCGGGGCCTTCGTCGTGTTCTTCCGCCACGATCGAGTGTTCGACCATGAGGCTGCG